>JAEHDI010001072.1 GCA_016880505.1 Bryobacterales bacterium
AATCCGTGGACGAGTACATTGCCTCGCAGCCCGAGACTGTTCAGAGCGTGCTCGAGCGCGTGCGAAGCACGATCCGCAAGGCGGTGCCCGGAGCCGAAGAGGTGATCTCGTACCAGATCCCCGCATACAAACTGCAGGGTCGCGTCGCGATCTATTTCGCTGGGTGGAAGCAGCACTACTCGCTTTACCCCGCCACCGGTCACCTCGTCGCGGCGTTCAAGGACGAGCTTGCACCGTACGAGGTCAGCAAGGGCACCATTCGCTTCCCGCTCTCCGAGCCCGTCCCCGTGAAGTTGATCGGACGCATCGCGAAATTCCGCGCGAAGGAAGCCGCCGAGCGTGAGAAGCTGAAGGCGGCCACGGCGAAGAAGCGCCAGGCCCGCGCAGTCTGAACCGCCCTGCATCCAGCAAAACACCCAGGAACATCGCCCCGGCGACGCCCGTACTGATCAGTAAGGCGCCAAGGAAAGCACGTACGTTTCAGCGTCAGGAGGCAGCTCGATGTGGGTACTTCTCCAGGACCTTCGTTATGGCTTGCGTATGCTGGCCAAGAACCCGGGCTTTGCGGCGGTAGCGGTGATTGCCTTGGCGCTCGGGATTGGCGCCAACACAGCCATCTTCAGCGTGGTCAACGGCGTGCTGCTCCAGCCGCTGCCCTACCTCGATCCGGACCGCCTCGTACGGCTCAGCGAGACGTCGCCCGGCTTCGAAAAGATGTCGGTCGCCTATCCGAACTTCGTGGACTGGAAAGACCAGAACCGCAGCTTCGCGGGCCTGGCCGCGTTCCGCTGGGAAGACTACGACATCACCGGAGGAGGAGAGCCCGAGCACCTGAGCGGCAAGATGGTCTCGGCCGATTTCTTCCGGGTCCTTGGAATCAACCCAGTGGCAGGCCGCGACTTCGACCCCCGGGCGGACCGGCTCGGCGCCTCGCCCGTAGTCCTCATCGGCGGCGGCCTGTGGAGCCGGCGGTTCGGTTCACGCCCCGCGGTACTCGGCAGCCAGCTCACGCTCAACGGCCGGAGCTACACAATTGCGGGAGTCGTTCCCGCCGGTTTTCAGTTCGAAGGCAAAGCCGACGTCTACACGCTGCTGGAACAGTGGGACGATATGCTGGCCAGGTCGCGCGAAATGCATCCCGGCATGTACGTGGTGGGGCGGCTCAAAGCCGGCGTGACGCGGACCCAGGCACAATCCGAAATGACCGCCATCGCGGCCCGATTGGCCGAAGCTTATCCGAAATCGAATTCCAAGCACGGCGTCAACGTCGAGCCGCTCACGGGCGTGATCGTCGGAAACGTTCGCCCCACCTTGCTGGTTCTGCTGGGCGCGGTGGGCTTCGTGCTCCTCATCGCATGCGCCAATGTGGCGAACCTGCTCCTGGCTCGCTTCACCAGACGCCACAAGGAGATTGCCATCCGCTCCGCGCTTGGCGCCGGCCGCGTCCGCGTGGTCCGGCAACTGCTAACCGAGAGCGTGGTACTGGCGCTCGCCGGGGGCATCGCCGGGCTGGCCATCGCCCGCTGGGGCACACAAGCGGTGCTGGCGGCTGTGCCGGGCGGCCTACCGCGCGTGGAGAACATCGGTGTGGACGGCTGGGTGCTCGCCTTTACTCTGGGCGTCTCGCTCCTCACCGGCATCGTTTTCGGGCTGGCTCCAGCCCTGCACGTCTCCGTCGCCGACCTGCACGAGACGTTGAAAGAAGGCAGCCGCGGTTCCTCGGCCCGGCACCAGCGCTTGCGCAACCTGCTGGTGGTCTCTGAAGTGGCCGCCGCGCTGGTGCTGCTGGCCGGAGCCGGCCTGATGCTGCGCACCATCTGGAACCTCGGCGGCGTCAAACCGGGATTCAAACCCGACCGCGTTCTGACCTTCTCATTGGGCCTGTCCCCAGCCAACATGAGCAGCAGCGATCGTATCCTCCAGACTTTCGAGCAGGCCGTGGATCGCATCCAAGGTGTGCCCGGAGTGAAGAGCGCCGGGGTGTCCTCGTTGATTCCCCTGGGCGGCAGCGACAGCGAAATTCCCTTCTATGTGAACGGACGGCCTCGCCCAACCTCACAAGGCGACATGTCGTGGGCGCTGTTGTACGCTACCGACCCCGGCTATCTCAAGGCCATGGACATTCCCCTCTTGCGCGGCCGTTACATCGGACGCCAGGATATGCATCGTGGCTCCCACGTGGTGGTGATCGACGAGGTCATGGCTCGCACGTTCTTCCCGCACGAAGACCCTCTCGGCAAAAGTATCGTCGTTGCCGACTTGAGCGGTGATCTCGGCCCCGAGGCTTCCGTGCCGATGGAGATTGTGGGTATCGTCGGCCACGTCAGCCACTGGGGGCTGGACAGTGACGCCACCGCCCGGGTCCGCAGCGAGCTTTACCTGCCCCTGTCTCAGATCCCGGACCAGTTCATGAAGGCGATGGCAGGCTCCAGTGTCTTCGTGGTGCGCACTGGAGTCGATCCGCTCGCCACGTTCCCGGCGGTACGCAGCGCGGTCCTCGAGGCCGGCAATGACCAGCCCGTCTACGGAGTGCGGACCATGGAACAGATCGTCTCGGGTTCGATCGCGGACCGGCGCTTGTCCATGCTGCTCCTGGGTCTCTTCGCTGGGCTAGCGCTGTTGCTAGCCGCGGTCGGGATCTACGGGGTGATCTCTTACACTGTCGCGCAGCGTACACGCGAAATTGGCATCCGCATGGCGCTTGGGGCAGGTCAGGCCGATGTGCTGAAGCTTGTCCTCGCCCAGGGCATGCTTCCCGTTTTGGCCGGCCTGGCCATTGGGGTGGCCGCCTCCTTCGGGCTCACCCGCCTCATGGCCGGTATGCTTTACGGCGTCAACGCGGGCGACCCGGTAACCTCTATCGGCGTCGCGCTGGTGCTAGCCGCTGTGGCGCTCATCGCCACATTGGTCCCCGCCCGCCGCGCCACCAGGGTCACCCCCGTAGTGGCGTTACGGTACGAATAGTTTCCCCAGTTCCAAATGTTCGGCGAGCCGGTCCAGAAAGCCCACTTGCCCCTTCAGAATCTTCCGTCGCGCCACAGCCAACGTGAACCAGCCGCCTCGGTCAATCTCGGGAAATTCCTGCATCCTCCCTGATCCCTTTGGCCATTCCATCGAAAAAAGATTGCTTTTGATCGTGGCAGGGTCACAATCGCCTTCAAAAGCCCAAGCGGTCACGAGCTTGCCGCTTGGTTGGCGAATCTGACCGAGAGGAATGAATTGTCCCTCGGGCCGAATGCCGGTCTCTTCCTCGAACTCCCGCATTGCAGCAGCGAAGGCCTCCTCGCCTTCGGGATACTCGCCTTTTGGCAGCGACCACGATGCGAGGTCCTTCTTCTCCCAAAACGGGCCGCCAGGGTGCACGAGGAGGACCTCGACAGCCCCCTGTGACCGCCGGAACATGAGAAAACCCGCGCTCAGTTTCGTCATAGGCCCACTCTTCGATGTTACGGTTGGCGTCCGGTTGCCCTTGCCCGGCGGGACAGCCCGTAGCGGTTGCAGGGTACTACCACCTTGCTTAACGCTTGCATTACGAGCGATTTAGGGCTAGCATTTTTGTGGAGGACAATAACAAGATGAGGTTGTCTCTTATCTCACTCGCCCTAATCGCTTTCCTCGTCATCTCTTCTGTGTTGGTTGCGCAGGGAGCCTTTCCGCGGATGACCGCCGTGGAGCCAGACACCGGAAAGGCCGGTGACGTTCTGAACGTCGCAGGAGAGAACCTCGGCAAGGAGACGGTCGCACAGGTGTTCTTGACGGACGGCAAAACGGACACGAAGGTTGAGATCACCGAGCAGGCCGCCACCAGCATCAAGATCAAGGTTCCCGCCTCGCTGAAAACCGGACGGTTCAGCCTAATGGTGCTGACCACCGAAAAACAACCGAAGCTGATCGAGCAGCCGGTTAAGGTTAACATCGAATAACCGGCGCACGCACTCTCCCCGGGCAGACCACGAACTCAGCTCTTCCTCTTGTCTCTACGGTACGGTTCCGATAAATAGCGCGTGGACAGGCGGGCGGCATCCGATTGCGGCGCCATGTCGATGGCCTGCCGGTAAGCGGCAACTGCCTGCGCCCGCTGTCCTTTGAGGTCGTAAATCTGACCGAGACGGAGCCACGCGAAGGTACAGGTGTTCAGGTCCAGATCGCCGGCCCTCGAGGTCACCCGCCTCATGTCTTCGAGCGCCCGATCGAGGTCGTTGTACCAAAATTGGATCGTGCCCCGAGCGTACAGGATTTTCTCCGGCATCAGGTGTGAGAATCCCGAGGCCCCGCCCGATTTCAGTTCCTCGATCCGGCGCAGAGCGGCCAGTGCGTTCGGGTTGTCGCCAAGGTCGCTATACATCTGGGCGATCTCGAAACGCAGCAGATAGTTCCTAGGGAACCGTTCGATCAGACTCAGCAACATTGGGATGGCTTTCTGCGGATTCCTTTCGCGCCGGTAAATCGCGCAGAGAAGAATCTGGGCATCCACTCGATTGATGTCGCCGTGCTGCGCGACCTGCTCGAGCAAGCGAACGCCGCCCTCCTTGTCACCGCGGAAGCCGACCAGAACCCCGAGCATCTTTACATGCCAGGGCAGGCTGCCGACTACGTAGTCGTGCACGCCTTCCACGAGTCGTGCATCGACGATCTTCGGATCCAGTTCGGTCACCCGATTGTGCAACTTGCGTGCGCGGGTGGCGTCCCGCAAAGCGTCGAACCACGCCTTGCGTACAAGGAAGTTGTAATTCGCCCGCAGCCCGTGGGTGACGCCCAGCGCGTAGAGAGCCTGACTGTCATTCGGGTCCTTTTTGATCCGGGCATCCGAGAGCTCAATGGCTTTGGCGATCGATTCGTCGAAGTGGCGCTGGTCCTCCGCCGATGGGTTCATCTTCGCACGCCGGAGAAACGGGTTCGTTCCGCTGACCAGCTCGCTCTCCAGTGCGCCGGCGCGGAACATCTCCCGGTAAAGGATTGCCTGGGCGTAATGGTTACGCACCCCGGCGGAGTCGGGATTGCGGTCGATCAGCTTTCGAAATTCCGCGATCGCCTCGTCGTACTCGAGGTTGTAAAAGTGGTCGAAGCCTTTCGAGAGCGTGGTTTCCGACGCCGGCGACGCAACCGCCGAGCACAGCAGCAGAAGGAACACCAACAGCATTTCTCTTATCATTTTATCCGTCCGATATGCGCCAGCGCCCAGCCGGCATGCTCGGCCACCGCGGGGTCCGGATGCCTGGCGAGCCGATCGAGAGCCGCTCGAAACTCCGGACGCCCCGAGTTCCCCATGGCCACGGCGACGTTCCGCAGGAAACCGGCATACTTCGCCCGCGCGACCGGCGTGCCGCGAAACATCGCGACGAATTCCTCCTCGGTCAGTGCCGCCATCCGTTCGAGAGGCGGGGCGAAGTTCGCAGGCTCGAACGCAGAGTCCGGCGTCACAGGCGCATTCGCGTTCCACGGACAGACGTCCTGGCAGATGTCGCAGCCGAAGATGTTGAGGCCGGCAGCCCCGCGCAATTCGTGAGGCCAGGGACCCCGCAGCTCGATTGTCAGGTACGAGATGCACAGGCGGGAGTCGATGGCCCATGCGGGCTCGGCGCGGCCCGTTGGAACGATCGCCCGCGTCGGACAGGCATCGATGCAGCGCGTGCAAGAGCCGCAGCGGTCGTCCGGCGGAGAGTCGGATTCGAGGTCCAGCGAGAGCAGTAGCTCACCTAGAAAGAACCAGGAACCCATTCCTTCCCGGATCAGGCAAGTGTTTTTCGCGATCCAGCCCAGTCCGGCGCACCTTGCCAAGGCCCGTTCCAAAAGGGGTGCCGTATCGACACAAACCTTCCATTCGAAAGGCCTGGCGCCATCGGACTTGAGCCGGGCCACGACTCGGTGAAGACCATCGGTCACGACGCGGTGATAGTCCTCTCCCCACGCGTAACGAGAGATCCAGCCAAGCTCAGCAGCTTCAAAATCAACGGAGTAGGGCTTCGGAGCGTTATACAGCTTGCCCACGCAAAGCACCGAGCGCGCCGATGCCAGGAGCCTTCGGGGGTCTTGACGCGCATCTCCCCGCCGGTCAGTAAGATAACCCATTCTTCCCGCCATCCCCCGGGCGGCCCACTCGCGGTACCAAGCGTGCTCAGACAACGGTGTGGCCGAGGCCACGCCAGCGATCTCAAAACCGCACTCCGCCGCTATCTCCTTGACGCGTCGAGCGGTGACAGGCATGGCCTCTGTTTTCATACTAACCTGCGGCGAGACAGCAGCAGTTCTACCGGCACTTGAATCTCCACTCCGGCTACGCCGACCCATTCAGCCTCAGAATTCACCATACGAGCTAGAAAAGAAGCAGTTTAATTCATTTGGCTGGTTCCACCCCTTGGCCTTCCCTATACTCAGAATGATCGCCTGGCTGCCTGGAAAGAGGGACAGGGCTGTCAGGAACGACTGGCGTCAAGACTGGGAGTCACCTGAAGCGAGAAAACATGCATAAACCTATCAAGTACTTCGAAAAAGCAGTCGCAGTCACGGCCAGTGGGGCCTGGGCCGTATTCTCGAGGCTAAACCAGATTGGGCGGAACCCCTCCTTCACCCCGAAGTGGTCCGACAAGCCCCTGCTGAAGTCGTGGGAAAAGCAGAAGCCGCCGCTTGGGTGGCCACGGGAGACGGATTCCCTCTGCCCGAAGTGCGTTCCGGAGATCCGCCAGGAGATCCTGGATGGCAAGAAGCCGCTGGAAGTGCTCATCCATGACAAGCCGGGCGAAATCAAGGCCCAAATCATCGAACGCGACGGTCAGATCTGGATGGTGAAGGATTGTCCGAAGCACGGTCATTTCGAGGACATCATGTCCATCGACGCCGAGTTCATGAAGCACATTGAGTCGGTGTTCCCTGGCCGCGACATCCGGGCGCACAACGACGAGAGGCTGCATCACCACGGGTCAAGCACGGTGACCCACGGACGCGGAGCGGTGCTGACGATCGACCTGACCAACCGCTGCAACATGATGTGCGACCCGTGCTTCATGGACGCCAACCAGGTGGGCTTCGTCCACGAGCTGACCTGGGAAGAGATCAAGACGTTGC
This sequence comes from Bryobacterales bacterium, assembly GCA_016880505.1. GTDB lineage: Bacteria > Acidobacteriota > Terriglobia > Bryobacterales > Bryobacteraceae > JAEHDI01. Next base: position 7,063 of record JAEHDI010001072.1, read on the forward strand.
TCGACAACGCGATTTCGATCAAGCCGAAGCGGCAGATGTCGGTCCAATTCTCGGGTGGTGAGCCGACGCTGTCCCCCTATTTCCTCGACGCGGTCCGTTATGCGCGCGAAGTCGGCTATACGAGCGTACAGGCGGCGACGAACGGCATCGAATTCGCGAAGAGCGTCGAGTTCTGCAAGAAGGCCGCCGAGGCCGGCCTTCGCTACGCATACCTTCAGTTTGACGGCATCGGGAACGCAGCCAACTCGCATCGCAAGGTGGGGAACCTGTTCGACGTGAAGCTCCAAGCGATCGAGAACCTGTACAAGGCCGGAGTGGACATCGTGCCGGTGATCACGATCGTCAACGGCATCAACGACGAGCAGGTGGGCCGGGTAGTCCAGTTCGCGCTCGATAACCCGAAGAAGATCCCCTTCCTTTCGTTCCAGCCGGTTTCGTTCACCGGGCGCGACGAGGCGGTGACGAATGAGCGCCGCGCCGCCCAGCGATACACACTGTCCCACTTAGCCTACGACGTGAAGAAGCAGACCGGCATCGGCGAGCCGCGTCGCGACTGGTTCCCGCTTTCCTTCATGAGCACGTTCTCGGACTGGAGCGACCTCGTACACGGGCCGGAGGCAAATTGGGGACAGTTGAGCTGCGGCTGCCACCCGAACTGCGGCCTCGGCATGGCCGTGCTGGTGGACAAGGAAACGAAGGAGGCGGTGCCGTTCACTGCTTTCTTAAATGCCGACCAGCTGGCCAAGGACGTCATGCAGATCAACGACGCGGCCCGAGCCAGGTGGCTGTCCATCTTCGGCATGGCGCTGGCGGTGGCCCGCAACTACGACCCCTTCCAGACACCGATACATTTCAAGCTCACCGATATGCTGAAGAAAATGGACAAGACCTTCGGCGCCACCGGCAAGAGCTACGGCAAAGTTGGAGCGGACCGCACGCTGGAGGACATCGAACGCCGCCGGAGAGACCGCTGGAACGTGCTGATGATCGCTGGCATGTGGTTCCAGGATCTGTTCAACTACGACTTCCGGCGCACCGAGCAGTGCATCATCCCGTACGCGACCCAGGAGGGCGAGATCTCGTTCTGCGCGTACAACACGGGCGTCGGCTGGCGCAACATCGTGGAGCGCATCCACATGACGGCCACGCTGACCAAGTGGTACGACGAGCACGGAAAGCATGAAATCTTCGCCGGCGGCAAGAAGGTCGAACTCGCCAGAACGGAGCACTCGCTGACGCTGCGCGAGGAGATCATCACCCGCGAGGAGCAGCACGATCTTGACCGGCTGGGCATTGCCAAGAACGCCCGCGAGGAGTAGGCTCGCGCCCGCAACGAAAAGATGCGGCAGGAGGCGGAGCACAACACGCGGATGGCCAAACTCTACCGCGAGGTC
>JAEHDI010001073.1 GCA_016880505.1 Bryobacterales bacterium
CGCGAATCATGCCAAGCTGGAGGGATGCCGGAGCTGCCGGACGTCGTTCTCTACATCGAGGCGATCGACGAGCGGGTGAAGGGGCGGAGACTCGATCGGGTCCGGATCGCCGGCCCGTTCCTGCTGCGCACGGTCGAGCCGCCGGTGCAGGAGGCGGAAGGGAAGACGGTCCGGAAATTGCGGCGCTTAGGGAAGAGGATCTGCATCGGACTTGAGGGCGACCTCTGGCTCGTTTTGCACCTGATGATCGCGGGGCGCCTGCACTGGCGAAAGCCGGGCGCAAAAGTCGACGGGCGGCGCACGCCGGCCGCATTCGATTTCGACGGCGGAAGCCTGGTGCTGACGGAAGCGGGCACCCAGAAGCGGGCGTCGCTGCATGTCGTCGCCGGCGAGGAGGAGCTCCGGACGCTTGACGCGGGCGGGCTGGAGGTTCTCGATGCGGGATTCGAGGACTTTGCGGCTGCGCTCACAGCGCACAATCACACCCTGAAGCGCGCACTGACGGATCCGAGGATCTTCAGCGGGATCGGGAATGCCTACTCCGACGAAATCCTGCACCGGGCGCGGTTGTCACCCGTCGCGCTGACCCAGAAGCTGCCGGCACACGACACGCGGCGATTGTTCGCGGCGGTTCGGGAGACACTGCTCGAATGGATGGAGCGGCTGCGTGACGAACGGCGAGGTGGATTTCCGGAGAACGTGACGGCATTCCGGGAAGAGATGGCCGTACACGGCAAGTACGGGAAGCCCTGCCCGCGTTGCGGCGCGAAGGTACAGCGCATCCGTTACGCGAGCAACGAAACGAATTACTGCGCGGTGTGCCAGACGGGAGGGAGGCTGCTCGCCGACCGGTCGTTGTCGCGGCTGCTGAAACAGGACTGGCCGCGGACGCTGGAGGAACTGGAGGGACTAAAAGGGAGGTAGCGGCGACGGAAGCCCGTCGCCGCCCCGTTTGGGGTTACCACCGAAGCTTGAGGTTGGCCTCCCACTTCTCGTTGGAGCGCATCATCTCGTCCCAGGTCACCTCGCGCTGCTGGTAGGCGGCGGTGCGTCCGAGGATGGCCGTGAGGTTGCTGTCGACTGAATCTGCGACGTTATTGACCGGAGTCGCGGTGCGAATACTCTCGATGAAGGTCTTGACGTTCTCGATCGCTCCACCGCGGAAGGTGTCGTCCTTGTCCGCGCCGTGCCACTCGTTGTCGCCGGTGACGCGGATGAGGCCGCCGTAATGTGTGTCAGCCGCTCCCCTGATGCCGAAGACGCGGACGCAGAGGTCGGCGAAGCTGCGCGTCAATTGATGCGAGCTGAAGTTGACGTGTACGTTGTTCGGATACCAATAGGTGACGACGAAGTGGTCCCAGGCGTCGCCGGCGTCGTACGGCGTGCCCGACCAGTCGGTGCGCCCGCCCGTTCCGGTCGCTTTCAGTGGATGGCCCTGGAGGAGCCAGTTGGCGACGTCGATGACGTGGATGTTCTGCTCGACAATGATGTCGCCGCCGAGGACGCGATCCATGTAGAAGTTCATGATGCGCGCCAGACCGGGGTCCATACCGGGCTTCGAGCGGTCCTGGATGACGCGGCCGGCGTAGTAGAAAACCTGGGCCATCGCCGGAGTGCCGATGTCGCCACGGTGCACGCGGGCCGCGACCGCCTGGTACACGGCGCGGGCGCGAGTCTGGAAGTCGACAAGGAAGCTCAATTTCGCCTTGGCGGCCCTTTTCCCGCTATCGAGGATGGTACGGCAGCCGGGCACATCGACCGCGATGGGCTTAGCGCAAAACACATGCTTGCCGGCATCGACCGCGGCGGCGGCCTGCTCGGGGTGGTAATAGGTCGGGGTTTCGATGACGACGCCGTCCAGCTTCGCGTTAGCGAGCTCCTTGTAAGCGTCGGGACCATAGTACGCGCGCGAGGCATCGACCTTGAACTTGTCGCGGGTCTTGTCGAGATGGTCGCGGATGACATCGGCGAGCGCGACGACGCGGGCGCCGGCGAACTCCGGAAAAAACTCGCCGATCCAGTTTCCGCGTCCGCCGCAGCCGATGAGGCCGACCTCGACGGCGGAGTTGGCCTGGGAGCCGAAGGCGGTCTCTGGTTTCAGGATAAGCAGGCTGCCGGCGGCGGCCTTCAGGAAGCTGCGGCGTTCGGTATTAGTAGACGAATCATTCTCCACGATGCTGTCTCCTCGGAAGTTTCGCATCACGGCTGGTCGTAGCCGGTCAGTCGCCGGATCCAGATGTTGCGATAGCGGACCGGTACGTCGTGGTCCTGGAGTCCGAGCGGTTCCTCAGGCTCGTGCGGTGCGTACGTGCCGACGACGCGGTGCGCCATACGCCCGATGATCTCCTGCCGATGATGGACCAGCACGCCATTGAAGAACACGGTGACGTAGGCGGGTTTCACAAGCTTCTTGTTCTCGAACTTTGGGGCCTCGAACACGATGTCGTAGCTCTGCCATTCGCCCGACTTACGGGCGGGGTTGACGAGCGGAGGCCACTGGCCGTAGATGGAGCCGGCTCCGCCGTCGGCGTAGGTGGGGTTCTCGTACGAATCGAGCACCTGAATTTCGTATCGGTCCATGACCAGGACACCGCTGTTGCCTTTCCATTGGCTGGAGTCGCGGCTGTTCGCAGGCGTGGTCCACTCGATGTGTAGCTGGCAGTTGCCGAATTTCTCCTTGGTAACCAGGTCGCCCGTGCCGCTTGCGATCTCCATGTAGCCGTCCCGAACTTTCCAACCGGGGGCGACATCCTTGCCCTTGCGGCGGCCGGTCCATTTCGAGAGATCCTTGCCGTCGAAGAGGACGATAGCGTCGGAGGACGGCGCGCCGCACGTGCGCCCAGGGATAACAACGTGCGGGCGGGGTCGCGCGATGTCGTGCACTTTCCACTTCTGGCCCGGCAATACCGGAGTGTCGTCGTAGCCGACCGGTGACGTCCGCTGCGCCAC
>JAEHDI010000139.1 GCA_016880505.1 Bryobacterales bacterium
GGAGCCCGTTGATCAGCGGGCGCCCGGCACGGGCGTGCACCGGCGTGACTAGTGCGAGCCAGAGGCTCGACAGACGCGGCGTCAGCACGGGAACCGGGATCAGGAGCCGTTTCAGGCCTCTCTGCCGGGCGTACTCGCGGATGATGTCACCGTAGGAAACCTGGTCCGAGCCGCCGATCTCAAACACCCGGCTCTTGTTTCCGGGAAGGTCCAGGGTGCGGACGAGGTATTCGAGCACGTCCTCGATCGCTATGGGCTGTGCCTGTGTCGAGACCCAACGGGGCGTCACCATCACCGGCAGCCGCTCGGTCAGGGCGCGGATGATCTCAAACGAGAGGCTCCCCGACCCGACGATGATCGACGCCCGGAATTCGATCACCGGAACGCCGCTGGATCGGAGCTCCTCGCCTGTCTGAAGCCGGCTCCGCAAGTGCGGCGAGAGCTCGCTGCCGGGTGCAGCCAGTCCTCCGAGGTAGATGATCCGTGAAACTCCAGCCTCCTTCGCTGCCGCCGCGAAGTTGCGGGCAGCCTGCCGGTCTTCCACCTCAAAGGAGTTTTCGCCGGCCAGCGAGTGGACCAGATAGTAAGCAGTATGAACACCCGCCAACGCGGACTGGAGACTGAGTTTGTTCAGGACGTCCCCTGCCACGACCTCCACCCCGGCGCCGGCGCGCCGCCGGAGGAACTCGGGCCGTCGCGCCATGCAGCGGACGGAACGCCCGCTATGCTCTAATTCCCTGAGCAGCCGGCCCCCGACGTAGCCCGTGGCGCCTGTCAGCAGGATCTTCATCCGATCTTCCGCGCTCTTAGTTTCGATGCCGGTTGCGTCCGCATTGTCGCGGCTGTTAGAATCAATATTCCCACTATTTTGAGGAGATTCCCCGTCGATGGCAAAAGTATGTGAGATTTGTGGCCGCGGCCCTCAGTTCGGCAACCGGGTCAGCCATGCCCATAACATAACCAAGCGGCGCTGGAACATCAACTTGCAGACCGTTCGCGCGATCGTGAACGGCGCTGCGAAGAAGATCCGCGTCTGCACGGCCTGCCTCAGGAACGGCAAGGTTCAGAAGGCCGCCTGAGACTTCCGGATTGGCTGCGGCACGTTCCCATTCTGTAGTCTGGGTATAACTCTACACCGCGATCAGCATGAGATTTGTCACGTTTCGCCGTCCTTCCGGCGCGCCTGAGCCAGGCGTCGTCCTCGATGAGAAGGTTGTCGGTCTTGCGGGCGCTGGATTTCCGGACGTCCTTTCCATTGTGTCTGGCGCGGAGGAGGCCCGCGCGCGCATCGATGCATGGATCGCCGCGCCTCCAGCTGAGGCCGTGACAGACCTGGAATCCGTCTCGCTGATGGCGCCGATTCCGCGGCCCCCGAAGATTATCTGCGTGGGCCTCAATTGGGTCGATCACGCCATGGAGTCGGGTCAGGAGATTCCCGAGGTTCCCACGATCTTCTCCAAGTTCCCGACCTCCGTCATCGGTCCCGGCGACAAAATCGTCCTGCCCCGGTCTTCTACAAAGCCCGATTACGAAGCGGAATTCGCGTTCGTCATCGGCAAGGGCGGCCGGTACATCCCGGCCTTCCGCTGGCGCGAGCACGTCTTCGGCTACATGAATTTCAACGACGTGAGCGCCCGGGACTACCAGACTGCGACCTCGCAGTGGATGATCGGCAAGTCGTTCGACACCTTCGCACCGATGGGACCCTATCTCGTTTCGGCGGACGAGATCTCCGACCCGCATGACCTTGACATCATGCTCACCATTAACGGGGAAGTGCTCCAGCACTCAAATACGCAGCACCTGATATTCCGTATCCCGGACCTGATCTCATTCCTGTCGAGCGTCTTTACGCTCGAGCCCGGCGATGTTGTCTCCACCGGCACTCCCGCCGGCGTCGGCGTCGCCCGCAAGCCACCCCGCTTCCTGCGCGCCGGGGACGATGTCGTCGTGCGAGTCCAGGGCCTGGGTGAGCTCCGGAACCCCGTCGTCTCGGAAACGCCGTAGTCCGGCCTTCTCCTTCCAACATCCGGCGTCCGTCCGCCGATATAATGTCGGCTTACCGACAAACGCAAGGAGCGTATTCATGAGTCAGCCCTGGAAGACCGACAAGTGGTTCACCAGCCCCTGGAATTATCTGCCCGAAGTCCGAGAGACTCTCAACTTCCCCGACAAGATCAAGATTCACGACGTCACGCTGCGCGACGGCGAACAGCAGACCGGCATCGTCTTCCGGCGAGCGGAGAAAGTCGCCATCGCCAAGAAACTGGCGGCCGCGGGCGTCCACCGCATTGAGGCCGGAATGCCGGCCGTCTCCGCCGATGACGAGGCCGCCATCAAGGAAATCGTCTCGCTCGGTCTTTCTTCGGAAATCTTTTCTTTCGCTCGCTGCATGCCAGCCGACGTGAAACTGGCTCTCGACTGCGGCGTCAAGGGCATCATTACCGAAATCCCGTCCAGCGATCACATCATCAAGAACGCCTATGGCAAGTCGATGGAGTGGGCCATCAAGTCGTCGATCGAGACGACGCTCGCCGCCAAGGAAGCGGGTCTTTACACTGTCTTCTTCACAATCGACAGCACTCGCAGCGACCTCGACCGTTATATGGACCTTGTCGAGAAGGTCGCCACCGAAGGCCACATGGACGCCATGACGCTGGCTGACTCCTTCGGCGGCTGCACCCCGCAGGCGATCGGCGCGGTGGTCCGGAAGCTGCGCGCCCGGTTCAAGCAGCCCATCGAGATTCACTGCCACGAGGACTTCGGTCTCGGCGTCGCCAACACCATCGCTGCGCTGGCGAACGGCGCTTCGGTCGCCCACGTCACCGTGTCGGCGATCGGCGAACGCGCCGGCAACGTGCCTCTCGAAGACACCGTGCTCGCTCTTCGTCTCCTGTATGGTATCGATACCGGCATCCGCACCGAGGAGTTCTACAGTCTCTCGAAGCTTGTCCAGGAGCTGTGCGGATTCTCGCTGCCCCCCAACCGGCCGATCGTTGGCGACTCGCTGTATCACATCGAGTCCGGCATCGTCACCATGTTTCACCGCCGCTGCAAGGATGTGGAGCCGATGGAATACGTTCCCTTCGCGGCGGACCTCGTAGGGCGTCCGGGTATTGACATCGTTCTCGGCAAGGGCAGCGGTCTTGCAAACATCGAGGAGCACCTCGAGCGCCGAGGGAAGACGGCCACGGCGGAGCAGACTAACGACATTCTCGCTCGCGTCAAGCAGACATCTATCCAGAAGAAGGGTCTGCTCACCGACGCCGAGTTCGACGGGATCCTCGCTGCCGTTCTGAAAGGATGATGGCACCGTGTTCCGAAGCCTCGACGCGCTGGTAGACGCGGCCCGCCGTAAGGGGCCGGTCCGCATTGCCGTAGCGGCCGGGCACGACCCGGACGTCATCGAAGCGCTTAAACAGGCCCGCGAAATGGGTCTCGCCGACGGAATCTTCGTCGGCAATTCCGATAAGATCCGGGCGCTCGCCAAGAGCGCCTGGTCCGACATTCCGCCGGACCGGATCGTACACGAGCCTGACGACGCAGCCGCCGCACGCCGCGCGATTGCCCTCGTGCGCGAGGGCGAAGCGCGCCTACTGATGAAGGGTAAGATCGGCACCGCGACCCTCATCCGCGCCGTGCTCGACAGGGAAGCCGGCCTTCGTGGCAGCCGCCTGCTGAGCCAGGTGATCGTCTTTCAGGTTCCGGGTGAATACCGCCTGCGGATCATGACCGACGCCGCCATCAACATCGCGCCGTCGCTCGAACAGAAAGCAGACATCTGCCGGAACGCGATCGATGTGGCGCACGCTATCGGCATCGACAAGCCGAACGTTGCTTTGCTGTGCGCGCTGGAGTTCGTCAATCCGGACATGCCGGCAACCGTCGACGCCGCCGGTCTGACTCTGATGAACCGCCGGGGCCAGATCATCGGCGGATATCTCGAAGGCCCGATCGCTCTCGACGTTCCGCTGAGCAAGTTCGCCGCCGAGCGCAAGGGAATCGACAGCCCGCTGGTCGAGAACACAGACGTTTTCATCGCGCCGGACATCGAGGCGGCAAACATTCTCTATCGCTCGATACTCTATTTCGCCAAGGGCGAGTCGGGTGGCATCGTGGTGGGGGCGAAGGTTCCACTGATCCTGCTCTCCCGCGCCGAAACGGCTGAGACCAAGATCCGCTCCATCGCCATCGGCATTCTCGCCGCCGCGGGGTGAGGGCGTCGCCGACTTGGGGCGAGCTGGTCTTTTGAAGACGAACTCAGGCAGTGGCTTTAGGCCCATCGCGGGGTGTGACATGGCACAACGTAGAGACGTTCTGCTTCGCTTCTTGCTCGTCCTCGGATTCGCCCTTGCCCTCGGCTTGGCGCAGATCCGGGATTCTCTTCGGCCCGCCTTTGCCGCCAACCTCGACGTCGCGGTGATGGACGCCGGTACCGGCAGAGTCACCCCA
>JAEHDI010001074.1 GCA_016880505.1 Bryobacterales bacterium
CGCCCCGGAAGCCGCTGTCGAAACCGGTGATCAGAAAATGCGCCCCGTTGGACGTGTGGATGCCGTGCCGAGAGACCTCGTGGGTTTTGCCCCAGACTCCGAAGTAGTACCGGGAACCGCGATGCAGCGGGATCTTCTCCGCGAGCTTCGCTTCGCGCCGCTTCGTGCCGCGGATCCGAAAGGCGGCCGTCCCGGAGCGCTTCACGGCCGATTCCAATTCGCCGTCGCCCTGCCAGGCGGCGAGGCTTCCCTTTTCGAAGCCGCCGTCCGGAATCAGGTTGTGGGGGCTGCCGGAAAGGTCGATTTTGGCGCGTTTTGTGCTCGTTTTGGGCGTATTTGTGACACGAAATGTGCGCTTTTCTCCCTTTCCGATGCGCGGGATGATCCAGACCAGCTCATCGTCGCCCGGCTGATCGTAGGGCGGGATCGCCTCGATCATGTGCTCGATCTCGGCGCCCTTCTCGTCGTAAACGTGGTATCCGTCCGGGTTCAGCGTGTCCGCCGGAAGATTGCGCCCGAAGACTTTGTAAACAGTCAGGATCACCGGCCAGCTTGTCTTCGCTTCCGGCGTGGTGTTTTCGATCTCCACGAGAACGTCGTAGTCGGCGAGCGGCGCGGGGTTTTGGGCCGCGGCGAGCATTGCGAGCGCCAGCAACAGAATCGAGCCTCGGTTTCGGATCATGGCAAGTTTCATCAAGCCGACATTGTATTGAACTCTACTGGAGGATAAACGTGTCGGGAAACAACTCGGCACCCCGACTCAACGGACAAGCCGCCGGATTATTGAGCGATCATAGTTCGAGATGTTCTTCATCAGCTTGTCTCGTTTCCATTCCAGCACCCATGCCCTTATAGTTGCCTTCTTCGAGAGCAGCAATAGCCGACTTGGTCGATCGAGCCTGCGGTTACATGCGATGCTCGGGCACGGCGGGTGAATACCTGAATTTCGTGGAGCGGCTGGTTATACTTCAGCCAGGTAAGAAACCGACTCCTGCTTCCTTTACGGTAATCCTGGTCCGCTTCCTCCATCACTTTGCCAGCCTCGGCCTCCGCAGTTCTTCTTGCAGCATCGAGCGCGTCTCGTCGGAAGTACACGTTCTTTTTTTTCAAATCGGCGTGCTCTCCCGTAGATCACATCCACAATGGCTCTATACAACACCAAGTCAGACACCGATGGAACCGTCATCGTCCGGGAGAGGCCAAGAGACTTGCCGAGAGTGAATCTTACGGGAACAGCGGGCTCATAACGGCCCTCGGCGATCTGACGCAGGAGCCTCCGCATCCAAACTTCAGGGTCAACGTCGTAGTCGAGAAAATCCACTACGTCTCTTCGCGATGCGTTTCTGAGTTCTTTGCGAATCGCCTTCCATGATGTCCACAATGAGGAGCGCGAGATGTAGGGTACGGTTTGCAGTATGGCCATCTTCGCCTGTCACCGCCGTAATCCAGCGATGCCGTTCAATGATTCTGGAAGGATGTCGATCCTAATATGACCAGAGGAACACCGCCGAAACGATTGTGTCGAAGTTAGATGGCATCGGTCAAGAAGACGAACTCGTCTTTACGCCTTGAGTTGAGCCTTGCGGGAGATCAGCGGAGACCGGGATATGGAGTGCTGATCTGTCGCTAAGCTCAGATGCGTTCTCGGCGATCTGTTAGGAGGCCCTCCCACGATGCATCGCGGCCTTCTCGGTTCGCGCCGGCGCCCCCGGGGACAAGTCTCATCAAGCCGACATTGTATTGAAGTCCGAACCCGGCCGCGAATTGCTGGCAAAATAGATCGTGTGAACGTCCGGAGCGCGCTGTTTCTCGTGGCGTTGCCGCTTTGCGCGCAGCTTCCGGACGCCGCCCGCGCCAAGCTCGCCGAGGCTTCCAATCTCGCAGCCGCGGGACAATCGCCGAAGGCCGAGGAGATCCTTACAACACTGTCGCGTTCGTACCCGCGGAGCGCCGAGGTCCGTCACACGCTCGGGCTGGTGCTTCTCCGCGCGAAAAAACACGAAGCGGCGCGGCGTGAACTCGAGGCCGCGGCGACCCTTGATGCGAAGGCCCCTCTGATCCGGCTCGCGTTGGCGCAGGCGAGGCTGGAAACGGGCGCAAAAGCGGACGCGATGCGCGCTGCCGCTGAGGCCCTCCGGCTCGCTCCCGGCGAACCGGTAGTCGCCCGCGCTCTGGCGATGTTTTACGGCCAGGCCGGGGAGTTTTCCAAAGCCGCCGAGCAGGAAACCCGCTGGGCGCGCGCCAATCCGAAAGACCGGCTCGCTCTTCTCCGGGCGGCCGAATATCACCTGCGCGCGAATGAGGTCGAGGCGGCGATTCAGCTTGCCGGGGAGGTTGCCGCCGCTTCACCCTCGGCGCCCGCACAGAGCATACTCGGCAAGGCGTACCGGCTGAAGCGCAATCCGCCGAAGGCCGTCGCGGCGCTTCAGGAGGCCATCCGCTTGGATCCCGCCCAGCCGGCCTATGTCGCCGACCTGGCGCAGCTCTTCCTCGATCACAACACCCCGGAGCCCGCACGCATGCTCCTCGAGCAGGCCGTGCCGCGTTTTCCGGAAGACGTCGAACTGCGGCGCATGCTCGGTCTGGCGTGCTACGCCGTCGGCAACACCGAACGCGCTCTCGACGAGTTTCTCCGTGTCACGGAGATGGAGCCCGACTCAGCACTCAGTTACGCCGTCCTCGAATCTCTGTTGCCGGACGCAGGCAACCGCTTGGATCTTGTGGTCGGCAAGTTTCGCGCGTTCGTAGAGCGCCACCCGAAAAACCCGGTCGCACATTATCTGCTGGCGATGGGCGTCGCCACCCGGGACGGCGCCACCGCGGAAACCGAAGCGCTTTTGAGGAGGGCCATCGCGGCCGAGCCCGGCTACTGGCCGGCGTGGTTCGAGTTGCACACCGTCCTCAAGGCGCAGGATCGGTTCGACGAAGCAGCAAAGGCGCTCGAACAGACGCTGAAGCTCAACCCCGATCACGCCGCGGCGCATTACAGCCTCGCCCAGATCTACGCCCGGCTGGAGGACACAGCCCGCGCCGCGGAGCACCGCCAGAAACACCACCAGCTTGTTCTGCGGGACCGCGAGGAGACGGACCGGAAGCGGCGCGAAATGCCGCGGCTCGCCTACGAAGTCCGGAAAGGCTGAGCGTCCGCTGCCTCAGCGGAACGGCGTCCGCTTGATGACTCCCTCGCCCTCACGGATCGTGATCCACTGGTTCGCCATGGCACCCTTGATCTCTTCCACAGCGCCGCTCGGCCACTGAACCCGTACGTCCGCTTTGTCGGCAGCGGCGAGACCGAAGTGCAACCGGAAGTCTCTCTGCGAAGCGTAGCCGCCGCCGCTGCGGACCTCGTCGATCTGCTGGAGTCCGCCGGCCGTTACCCGGATGCGGGCGCCGATGGCGCTGCGGTTCGCCTTCGTTCCGATCAACTCGACGAGGATGGCGTTCCCGCGATCTCCGGTGTTCTTCAGCACCGACGGGCGCTCGTTCATGTTGACGACGACGATCTCCGGCGTTCCGTCGCCGTCGAGGTCCCCGGCGGCGAATCCGCGCGAGACGTTCGGCGTGGTGAGTGCGTCGCCCGCCTTCTCCGTGGCGTCGCGGAATGCTCCGTTGCGGACGTTCCAGAAGAGCGCCTTCCGCTGCCGGTAAGGCTCGCTGACATCAGCGGCGAGCAACTCGGGATAGATGTGGCCGTGGGACATGAAGATGTCCTTCCAGCCATCCTGGTCCATATCCAGAAAGTCGACTCCCCATCCGACGAACTTCGTGTTGACGCCGAGACCGGCCATGTACGTCGCGTCCTCGAAGAACAGGTTGCCGCGGTTGCGGTAGAGGGTGGGCGTCTCATCCATGAAGTTCGTCTTGACGATATCGATCAGTCCGTCGTTGTCGTAATCGCCGGCGGAGGTGCCCATGCTGCCCATCTCCTGTCCCGCGTCGCCATAAGCGACGCCGGCGAGCACCGCGACGTCAGTAAACGTGCCGTCTTTGTTGTTGCGATAGAGGATGCCGGGGCTGGAGTCGCTCGCGACGTGAATGTCGGGCCAGCCATCGTTGTTGAAGTCGGCGGTTACCGCTCCGAGGTTGTAGTGCAGATCCGGCAAAGCGATTCCGGCGCGCCGGGTCACGTCGCGGAAGCGGCCGCCACCTTCGTTGTGGAAGAGCAGGTTCTCGCCGGTGGGGAACCCCCGCGGGCCGCAGAACACGGCGAGCCCGCGCCACGCGCAATAGGGCGTGCTGCCGGGCGGCTGGATCTCTTTCAGATCGACCGCCAGGTAGGAAGTAACAAAGAGGTCGAGCAGTCCGTCCCGGTCGTAGTCGAAGAACGAGCAGTTGGTAGACCACCGCGCCCACCTCGCGCCGAGGCCCGCCTTTTCGGTCACGTCGTCGAATCGGCCGTCGCCGCGGTTCCGGTAGAGCAGGTTCTGGCCGTAGTAGGTGACGAACAGGTCGGTGTGGCCGTCGTTATCGAAGTCGCCGGTGCAGGCGCCCTGCCCCCAACCGGTCCGTGCGAGCCCGGCGGCTTCGGTTACGTCTTCGAACGCACCGCTGCCTTTGTTCCGGTAGAGCCGGTTCGCGGGCTTCTCCGCGCTTTCGATCGGGTCGAGGCGCGTCCCGCTCGGGAGGAAAACGTCGCGCCAGCCATCATTGTCGTAGTCGAAGATGGCTACGCCGTTGCCGGTCATCTCCAGGATGTACCGCTTGCTCTTCTCGCCGCCGTAGACGTTGACAGCGTTGATGCCGGTGGAGGAGGTGATGTCGCGGAATTCGAGGCGGGGCGTGGGAACGGTGACGTTGGCCTTGGGAGACGGCCGGGCGAGCGACTTTACACCGCTCCCCATGCCTTGCGAGAAGAGGGGCGCGCCGCCGAGCAGCGCGCCCGCGAGAAAGAAACGAAGAGGCTTCAGAAATTCAATCGTAAGGCAAACTGGACCAGCCGCGCATTCACCGCAGTACTGCTGATCTGGCCGAAGCTGCTCGAATCGAGGTTCGTGGTCGGATCGCCGAAATTCGCGTGGTTCAGGAGGTTAAAGAACTCGGTTCGGAAGTGCAGCTTGAATCGCTCCGTAAGAGGTATGTCCTTGAACATCGAGAAATCAAGATTCCACTGTCCGGGGCCGCGAAACATCCCGCGCCCCGAGTTGCCGACAGTCCCGACCGCAGCTTTGCTCCACGCCGCCTTGTTGATGTAGTTCTTCAGGTTGTCCTTCGTCGAGCCGGAGTTGACGAGCGGCTGGTCGGCCGCTACGTTTGAGAAGAGCGCCCGGGCCGTCTCCTGCGCGGATCCGCCGAGGTTTCGTCCGCTGTCGCGGTTAGTCACCGTAAGCGGAGTGCCGGACTGCACCACCAGGAATCCGTTGAACGACCAGTTGTGCAACACGTGCCTCGCAACCGCGCTCTGGCCAACCTTGGGCAAGTCTTGCGTGAAGACCGCGGTGAAGCGCTGCGGACGGTCGTAATTGGCCGGTCCCCTGGCCCGGCTGAAGTCCCACCACGGCGTGTCATAGATGCTGGTGAAGTAGCGGTTTCCTTCCGCGCCGTTGCTCAAGGTCTTGGCGATCGTGTAGGCGATCTGCATCGTTCCGGTAGCGATGCGGCGTTTCACCGTGAACTGAGCCGAGTGGTAGATCGAGTCGCCGTTTTGGGCGGTGATCAAGATGTCGGCGAAACCCGGGTACCTCCTGGTCAGGGTTCCGGTCTTGGGGTTATTCGGATCGAACCCGGCGGGAACGAGCGGGTTGACATTCCTCCGCGCCATCAGGTGGGTACCCTTGGTGCCGACGTAGGCACCCTCAACAAGGAAGCCCTTTGGAAGCTGACGCTGGATGTTGAAGTTCCACTGCCAAGCGTTGTCGGTCCTGGTATCGCGTTCGATGCCGCGCCAGGCCAGAGAATCGGTCACTTTGGTCGGGAACGGGATGAATTGCGGGTCGTACTGCGGGTCAAGGAACGTGAAGTTGTCGGGTTCCTTCAAGGTGCAGCCGCTGCCCGCCACGCTGCAATCCGGTGCGATTGACTTGAAAGTCGGCGGGTTGGAGAACGCCTGCTGGGCGATCTGGCCGGATCGCTGGTCGAAATAGAGGCCGGCGCCCGCGCGAATCACCCAACTGTCGGTGAGCCGCCAGGCGGCGCCCACGCGTGGCATGAAGTTGTTCCAGTCGCCGTTGATCGTGCTTTGAGGAATACCGCCAACGCCGCCCTGGACGACCCCGGACGCCTCGAGCGAGCCGACGCCCTTGTACCGATCCGGATACCAGTTCGTCATGCCGAGGTTGTAGGCCGCAGGGTGGAAGTGAGCTTCGTGCCGCAAGCCGAGAGTGAGTGTGAGGTCCTGGTTGACCTTCCACTCATCGCTGATATAGACGCTGCTTACTGAATCCCGCATCTTCAACTCGCCGGCGCCGGCGCCGAAGCTCTTCGAGCGAGTGATGCTCAGCAGAAAGTCGGCGTACGAGTCGCCAGTGGCCTCGCCGGTGTAGAAGAAGCGGCCGCGGCTGTCCAGCGTGTTCTTCGGGTTATACAGAGCGTTGACGCTTTCGTACCCGAACTTGACACTGTGCGAGGAGCGAAGCCAGGTAAAGCTGGCGCTTCCGGTGAACCGCTTGATGTAGTCGGACCAATTCTGATAGTTGCCGAATGTCTGGTAGTCGTTGATGTTGAACTGCGGCAACCCGTAGTCGGTACGCGTCACGGAGAGCGGCTGCAAACCGACGCTATCGAAGGAATCAAGGTTCTCCGGCACCGTGTACTGGTCGGTCTGATCGTACGCGAACCGGGTCTCCATGATCAGCGTCGGAGAGAACAAGTGGGTCTCGCTGACGTTCAACGAGTACTTCTTGCGGTTTGAGTAGTTGCCGAACCCGGGGAAGCCCCACGTAAACGGCGAAAAGTCTTTCTGGCGGCTATCGAACCAGCGCCCGAAGATCGTATCCTTCTCGCTGAAACGGTGGTCGATGCGCACCGTGTACTGGTTCAGGTCGGTCGGAAGCCCACGCGCCGCGAAGAAGTTCGTCGCGCCGGAGGAAAAATTCGGCGTCGGGATGTACTTCTCCTGAAGCTTGAGCGAAATCGGGTTGAGGCGGTCAGCGGGAATCGTGTTGTTCTGGAACGGTTTGCCAGTAGTCGGATCTGTAATTATCTCGGAGCCAAAGTTCCCGGCACGCTGGGCCGCCGTGGGGACGATGGTCCGCAGCGTCGCTGACCCGGAGTTCGCGTTCACCTGGCGGGAGCTTTCCCAGCCGGCGAAGAAGAACGTCCGGTCGCGGATGATCTTGCCCCCGGCGTGCCCGCCGAACTGGTTCTGGTTGTTCTGCCCGCGCGTCGGGTTGAAGAACGGCCTGGCGTTCAGCTTGGTGTTGCGGAAAAACTCGTAGACTGAGCCGTGGAACTCGTTGGTGCCACTGCGTGTAGTCACGTTGATGACAGAACCGGCGTTGCGCCCATACTCGGCACTGTACAGGCTGGTCAGTACCTTGAACTCGCTCAAGAACTCGATGCTCGGCGTGCCGTCGCCGTCGGGCGACATGTTCAGCGGATTGGTCGTCTGCGCGCCGTCGACAAGCAGGTTATTGCTGCCACGGCGCATGCCGTTCACGCTGACGCTGTCGCTGCCGGTTCCGGGCTGGTCGGCGTTGTAGATGGCTCCGATCACTCCCGCTGAGGTGCCGAGGATTTGCGTGAAGTTTCGGGTGGCGAGCGGAATCGACGTAATCGTCCGCTGTTCGACGACGTGTCCCATCGTCACCTGGGCGCTTTGCAGAAGCGGGACCTCGCCGGTCACCGTGACCGTCTCTGTCACCACGCCGACCTTGAGCGTGATGTCCACGCGGACGCGCTCGGTAGTGTTCACAATCACCCCGTCGCGCTGCATGCGCTGGAATCCGGGGTGCTCGACGGAGATGCGATAGCGGCCGGCGCGCAGCAGCGGGAACTGATAGCTGCCGGTCGCGTCGGTTTCCGTGGCGAACTGCGCACCGGTATCCTCGCTGATGGCGGTGACCTTCGCCGCCGGGACGACTGCGTCCGTGTTGTCCCGCACGACGCCGAGGATTGCTCCGGTGGTTTCCTGACCGATGACTAGAGTGGCGAAAGATAGCACGATCACCACCCCAAGAAGAAGCTGTGTTATGCCCTTGTACATCCATTGCCTCCCAAAAACCGATATGCAGACCTGAAGTTGTGAGAAGAATACTACGAATCTTTAATAACAGTCAATGGAAAAATATAGGGTTGAGGATTCCAGTGGAAGCCGGCGTGCGTCGAGCATTACAATTGAGGTAGGCGCTCCCTGGGGACTACGCAATGGGACTTGAACTGTCGGTAGTCATTGGAAAACTCGAGCCCATGTCGCATGGGCGAACGGACCTGCGCAAGAAGAAACCCAAGCAGTTAGCCGTAATCAACGATAACTGCACGGGTTGCGCGGGGTCGCCCGTCTGTGTAGCGTACTGTCCCGTAGAAGCCTGTATGTTCTGGGTACCGGACCCGGACCATGAACCCTTCGGCCGGATCGAGGTGGATAAGGCCACCTGCATCGGCTGTGCCAAGTGCACCAGCAAGGGCCCGGACGGAACTTTCCTGGATGGCTGTCCGTGGGACGCCATCGACATGGTGGCAGTCGAGGAATGGGAAGGCGGGCGCGGCATCGAACTCCCCTCGGTTCCGGACCGGCCCGTCAGCGAATGGAACTCTGTTCCGAGCGTGTACGTATAGCCCGGGCGGTGTATTCGGCCTGACGGCGCACGGACTCGGGCATCTCCGCGATGACCCGAGTGCAGCGCTCCACGTCAGGAAGGTCCTCCGGCTGTCCCACAAGATATAGCGCCCGCAGCGCTTCCCAGACGTACTCCGACGCCGGGTTGAGGATCATGAGAGGCTCGCCTTCCGCTACAGGCGTTCCGTCCGGAATCAGTACGACCCCGAGGCGGCCCGAAAACGGGGCGCGGACCTCGACCGGGCTGGCGCTTTCCTTGCCGATGCGCGCCAGTAAGGCTCCCTGACTGATCTCCCGACCGCTCTCCAGACCGATCAACGCTTTTCCGGCTTGTGGAGCGCGGACCGTGAACGGATGGAGCATGGCAAGAATCTCCACCTTTCCGCTCCCATCGCCGAAGCGCACGAGTGACAGGGCGGCGTTTCGCCGAACCATCAGGTCCGAATCCCGGAGACGCTCCAGCAGCGCCCGGTGGAAGGCGTCCGACCGGTTATCCTGGCCCATGACCCAGGCGGCGGTGGCGCGGACAGGGGCGAGCGGATGGCCGGCCAGCGAGACGACTTGGGGGTACCACCGCTCGACGCCCCGGTCGCCGCGGACGATGCGTTCGGAGACCTGGGACAGAGCGTGCTGAACCTTGCGAGCGCGATCCGGCGAGTCGAGGTATCGCCCGATCTCGTCATCCGTAAGCGGGCGGCCAAACCACGTCTGGCGCCACACGGTGAACGGTACGATTACCGCGAGCACGGCCAGCGTCGCGAGCACCAGCCACCGCCTGCGCTCGGAAGTCAAGGAGTTGGGGTCCTTTCGTGAGCTTCGTCAGCGGGCAGGGCGCCCGCGTCCCGTTCCTCCCGTGGCTTGGCTGCCGCTTTCCTGCTTGCAAGCAGGTCCCGCAGGAAGCCCCGGCGCAAAGCCTGGATCGGGGTGAGCGAGAAGGTAAACGAAAATAAGAGGGAGACCGCGATCAGGAAGAGACCATCCATGCCCTCGGTCCCAACCTGACCGGTGAGAAGCGCCCAAAGGACGGCCCCGATCGAGCCGACAGCAACGATCAAGCAGAGCAAGTAGATGATGGCCTGCTGCCACATGGTAAGGGTCATTGAGGCCACGATCCCGGCGCTCCTTCCCGCCGAGACTCGTCCCGGTCCGACGAACGGTTTCCCCGCACCGCCAGGACAAAGGCGCCGCAGAACAGAGCGACCGCGGGGAGCAGCAGAATCAGGATGGCCTCATTCAGAGCTTTTGCCGCTTCCGGTCCCTGCGCCGCGGCGGCCGCCCTGCACATGGAGCACTGGGCGAACAGAGACGACTGCGCAACCGCGAGCACTAAGACTCGTATCAGTGCTTGGACGATCGACTGCCACAGGCTCCGGGACATCATCGCACCCTAAGCTCCAGCAGCCGATAGCTGTCCGGGAAGAAGGCGGCCAGCAACGAGATGACGACGACGACAGCCGGAACGAGACATAAAACGAAAACGGCTTTCTCGAAGCGCAGATGCATGAAGTACGCCATGATCAAGCCCGCCTTGACCAAGGACAGCACCATGAGGACGGCCAACATGACCTGGGTCGAGAACAGGTGCTCGTAAGCCAGGAAGACCTCCAGCGCCGTTATCGCCAGAAGGTAGATCCAGACCCAGTAATAGAGACTCGCACCGTGCGGAGCGTGGGTCTCTTCGATTTCGATGCTCATACGTCCCCCCAAAACGCGGCACTCATGCCGCGCTCACCGACAGCAAATAGACCAAAGGAAAAATGAACATCCAGACCAGATCGACGAAGTGCCAGTAGAGCCCGCTGACTTCCACCTCTTCGTGGCCGAAGCGGCCTCTGGCGACACCGGCGGCGATCACGCCAAGATAAATCAACCCGGTGGCGACGTGCACCATATGCAGCCCGGTGAGCGTGAAGAACGTCGCGCCGAATAGCGGCACGTTCCACGGGTTGCTCCACAGCCTGACACCCTCCCGGATGAGGCCCAGCCATTCATTAATGTGCAGGACAACGAAAGCCGTCCCGCCAAGCATCGTCAGAAGAAGGTAACGAATCGCCCCAGCCTTGTCCCCTCGTTTCGAGGCGGCAACGCCCATCACCATCGTGACGCTCGAGGACAGCAGACAGAAGGTCATGAGCGTCGCCATCGAGATGGAAGGCCAAAGATGGAACGGCGTGGGCCAATGCTCGGTGGCCAGCCGCACGTAGCTGTAGGCGACGAGCAGGGCGGAAAAAGTCAGCGAGTCCGAGGCGATGAACAGCCACATGCCGAGCTTTTTATGATTCACGGCGAACGGATAGAGGCCGCCGTCCCAGACGGTTGCACCTTGCGCTTGAACAGCTCGTTCAGTCATCCCACATCACCTCCTCACGACATGCCTGCGTCATCTCCGGACGAAAAGCAAGGCCAGCAGGTAGATCCACAAGCCGGCCACAAAATGCCAGTACAGGGCGGTTGCTTCGGTCCAGCGGCGGCGGCGCAAAGGCGAGAAGTTCGCCCCGCGGGCAAAGAGCCACGTCAGCGCGGCGACGCCCCCTGCGACGTGCAGCCCATGCAAACCGGTCAGCAGGTAGAAAAACGAACTGTGCGGATACGTGGCCAGGTAGATGCCCTGCCCCGCGACCTGCCTCCATGCCGCCGCCTGCCCCCCTAGAAACGCAAGACCGAGGACCAGCGTTGCCGCGACCCAACGCGTGAACCCATCGACGGGGATCGTCCGAAGAAGCCACCCGCGGCGCCCGTCAACGCCCACCCCCAGGGCGGCGCGCGCCAATTCTATCGTGAAGCTGCTGATGGCTAACACAGCGGTGTTCAACCACAGCAACGCTGGCATATGGATCGGACGCCACTCCGGGTCAATTCCCTGGCGGACGACGTACGCGCTGGTGAGTCCGATGAACATCATGGTGATGGCGCACAGAGCAAACCACATGCCCAGGCGGTGCACATCCGGGGGAGGAGTTCCCATGGGACGCTCACGCCCGCTGCCATCGCCATTCCAGCCGAAGCCTTCGCCCAGGCCGCTCCACCCTCCGGATCGTTTCGTCGCCTTGCTCGCGGTAGTCATATCCAGCCGCCCCTTCAGCGGGCACCCTCCTCTGCCGGGGCGGTCTGCATGACGTAGTCCGTGGCGGCCCCTGGAACGCTGTACTCGTACGGCCCATGGTGAACTACTGGCTCGACGTCGCCGAAGTTGTCATGCGGCGGCGGCGAGGGCACGGTCCACTCGAGCGACGTCGATTCCCAAGGATTCTCCCCTGCGGTCCTGCCCTTTTTCATGCTCCAGAAAAAGTTGAAGAGGAAGATCAGTTGCGCGGCTACGGTCGCGAATGCGGCTACTGTAATGAAGAGGTGCAGCGGCTGCAGGTGCTTCAAGTACTGAAACTCGGTCAACTGGGCATATCGCCGTGGAGCGCCTTCCACGCCGAGGAAGTGCATCGGCATAAAGATCGCGTAAACACCGACAATCGAGAACCAGAAGTGGGTCTTCCCCATCCCCTCGCTCATCATTCGGCCGAACATCTTCGGGAACCAGTAATACATCCCGGCGAAGATGCCAAAGATGGCCGCGACGCCCATGATGATGTGAAAGTGGGCGACCACAAAGTAAGTGTCATGCAGGAAGGTGTCAATGGCCGGCTGGGCCAGTAACATGCCGGTAACTCCGCCCGACACGAACAGCGAGACGAAGCCAAGCGCAAACAGCATCGGAGTCGTGAAGCGGATCCGGGCGCCCCACAAAGTCGCCAGCCAGTTGAACGTTTTGATCGCCGATGGCACTCCCACAGCCAGTGTGGTGATGGAAAACACCATGCTGGAGTAGGGGCTCATCCCGCTCATGAACATGTGGTGACCCCAGACAAGGTAACTGATAAAGCCGATGGCAAAAATCGCCATGACCATCGCCTTGTAGGCGAACACCGGCTTGCGTGAAAACGTGGAGAGGATGTGCGACGTGACGCCCATGCCGGGGAGAATCGCGATGTACACCTCGGGGTGGCCGAAGAACCAGAACAGGTGCTGCCAGAGCAGAGGAGACCCTCCCTGGTGCGCGATCATCTGGTCGCTGACAACGAGACCGCCAGGGATGAAGAAACTCGTTCCTCCGAGGCGGTCCATTAGGAGTAGGATGCCGGCTGACAGCAGGACCGGGAAGGCAAGCAGCGCCAGAATGGCCGTCGTAAACCACGCCCAGACGGTCAGGGGCATCCGCATCAGCGACATGCCTCGCGCCCGAAGGTTCAGGGTGGTCGTCAGGAAGTTCAGTGCCGTCAGCAGAGACGCTCCGCAGAAGATGGCGATGCTTATGACCCAGAGCGTTTGTCCAAGGCCGAGGCCGGGGCCGGCCACCTCGCCCATCGCGCTCAACGGGGCGTATGCGGTCCAGCCCGAAATCGGGGCGCCGCCGGTAACAAACAAGGCCGCCATCATGACGACCAGCGCCACGAACGTGACCCAGAACGACAGCATGTTCAGCACCGGAAAAGCCATGTCCCGCGCCCCGATCTGGATGGGCAGGAAATAGTTGCCGAAGCCCGAAAGCGGTGCGGTCGTAAGCACGAAGAACACCATGATGGTGCCGTGCATGGTGAGCATCGAGAGGTAGAACTCCGGAGTCATGGGACCTCCGGCGAAGCCCTCCTGGAACACACGCTGGAGGAGCGGCCATTTCTCCTCCGGCCAGGCGAGGCGGAGGCGCATGAAGACCGAGAGGATCATGCCGACCCAAACGGAAAACAGCGCCAGCATCAGATACTGGATGCCGATCACCTTGTGATCGGTACTGAAAATGTAGTTACGGACGAAACCCTTGGGAGCCTCGTGCCGTTGTTCATGGTCCGCCATCGCGCTTTGCTCCTATGCGCCCGCTCGCTGCTTCAGCCACTTCTCGAAATTCACCGAATCCATGACCAGGAGCCGGCCCCTCATCTTGTAGTGCTGCATGCCGCAGAGTTCGGCGCAGGCAATCTCGTATTCGCCGACCTTTGTGGCGGTAAAGTGAATCCCTATGGCCATCCCCGGCACCGCGTCCTGCTTCACCCGCAGTTGCGGCACAAAGAAGCTGTGCGTCACGTCCTTGCTGCGAACGATGACTCTCACGGGCCGGCCCACCGGTACAGCCATGATGTTCTGCGTCAGGATGTCGTCGCGGCCGGCGGCGTCGTTGGGATCGAGCCCGATATAGTTGGCTAGAGCGTCATTCATCAGCTTCGGGTCTGTGCGTCCGAACTTGCGGTCCGGACCGGGAGAGCGATTGTTCCATGCGAACTGCTGGGCGGTCACTTCGATCGTCAGCGCGTCCGGCGGAGCGTCGTCGAGGAAATACTTAGCCCAGACGCGGTTGCCCTGGATGGCGAGACCGATAAATACGACCGCGGTAATCAGCGTCCAGGTGAGCTCGAGCTTCGGGCTCTCGTGCCAGTACGAGGCCCGGCCCGCGCCGCGCGCCCGGTAGCGCCAGATGAACCATCCCAATCCGACCTGAGCGGCGAAGAAGACGATCCCGGCGATGAGGAGAGTCAGTGCCAGTTGTCGGTCGACCGCGGCCCCATGCTCGGAGACGAGCTCGGGGAGCCACCATACCCGGCCTATGAAGATTCCGGCTGTGACAACCGCCAACAGCCAGAAGAACAGGGCCAACACCATCGCCATGAAACGCCTCCTATCCGGTCACCGCGCGTCCAGCACCATCAGCAGGAACAGCGCGGGCAGGTAAACAATCGACGCACCCAGCAATCGCTGCGCTTGCCGCGGGGACGCCACCCGGAACGACTGTACGCCGTAGTACAGAAACCAAAGACTGAGAAGCACGGCGCCGCCGAGGTAAAGGGATCCAGTCAGACCGAGGAGCGCCGGCGCCACGCTCGCCGGAACCAGCAGCAGCGCGGTGAGCAGGATCTGCCAGCCGGTCCGGTTGCCGGAGGCCTCGATCACCGGCAGCATGCGAACACCCGCGCGCTCGTAGTCCTCGCGATACAGCCGGGCGATCGCGTGAAAATGCGGGAACTGCCAGAAGAAAAGGACTGCGAACAGCGCCCAAGCTTCCACTCCCATCTGGCCACGGGCGGCAGCCCAGCCGAGCAGCGGCGGCATGGCTCCGGGAAAGGCGCCGGCCAGGGTACAGTAAGGCGTCCTGGTCTTCAGCGGCGTGTACACAAACAGGTACCCGACCAGCGTAAAAACGGCCAGCAGGGCGCTAAGGGCGTTGACGAGCAGCCCGAGCATGGCGACACCCAGGATCGTGAGCGCCAGCCCAAAACGGAGCGCTTCGCGCGGCTTGAGTTCCCCCCGGGGAAGCGGCCGCATCCCCGTGCGGCGCATGACGGCGTCGATGTCGCGCTCGATGTACTGGTTCAGGGAGAATATGCCGCCGGCGAGCAGTCCGACGCCGGCTACGGTCCACAGTAACCTCCAACCGTCGGTTTGTGCCGGCGAGCCGAGCCGGAAGGCGGCGATCGTAACGAGGAAGATCATCACGGTTACGCGCGGCTTGGTCAGCTCCAGATACGCGAGGAGCTTGCGGCCTTCGAGCGGCAAGGCTCGCCCGGCGAGCTCGGCGCTAGTGGCTCGCGCCACGTTCTGTTCCTCCACCTCCGCAGCAGGGGATGACCAGGGCCGGCATCATCCGAAGAGAGCCGGCTCGGTACGCCTGCGTAGCGTTGTATGAGAATTCGACCGAAGCCGACCCCTTGGGCGCGACTGTAACCTTTTGCGTCTGCGCGCCGTAATGCTCGTGCAGGGCTTCGATCTCGTAGTTGCCCGGCGGCAGCCCCTTGATCTCGAATGAGCCCTGGTCGTCGGAGACGGCAAAGAACGGATCAGCGACGACGTGAATGTACGCTCTCATCCAAGGATGCTGATTGCACTTCACGGGGACGCTGATCTCCGGACGGCTGAATGACCTGATGATCGGATCCGCGTGGGGCGGCTGCGAGATGTTCCATTCGCGGTTGACCTTGGGCAGCGGATGGATGTTGTGCGTGGTGTTGTCACTCGTCACCACCTTGAGGTCCTGCCGCGCCTGTATCCCCAACACGTGCGGGTTGTACAGACACCCCACCTGATCGAGGACAACGGGTTCCGTGGGGACGGCGAAGTTCTTGCCCTCAAGGCCACTCTTCACGTGAACGAACACGTTCTTCAAAGTCCCATTGGGATTGGCGACCACCGCCTCCGGGTGCACGGGGCCGGAATGCTTGGCCGCGCACACGGCATCCGCATCCATCGAAATGGCGGGGAACTTCGGCGGCGGCCCCTTGAAGGAGACCTTGCCCGTGACCGTTCCCTCGTCGCCGGCCGCGTGCCAGACTTCACCTCCGGCGGCCGGCTGTTCCTCGGCGGCGGGGGTTGTCTCTTTCTTTCCACCGCAGCCCGGCATGAGAGCAAGCGCTGCGACCGCTGTCAGAGCGATCATCGCCGCTCCGGCCCTCTGTGTTGCGAATCGATGTTGCGTTTTCATCTTTCTCCTTTTCATGCGGCATAATTACCGGGAATGCGCGACCGTTGCCGTCGAGTCCGGCGGCGCCCGGTCAACGCGGGCCGTTGCCGGCAGTCTTTGAATTAAGGCACTCTGCTCCTGCGGAGTCAGTTGGAACATATAGCGGACGAGAAGATCGACGTGATCTCCGCGATAACCTGAGAAAACCCCCGGCGTGGGGCCGGCGGAGACCCAACGATCGTTCTCCCGCCGGAACAATCCGGAGGGCATGGCCGTGCCGGGGCTGATCATCTGGGGATCGAGCATCCAGCGGGCGGTCCAAGCCGGCTTGAGCCGCTCCCTTGCCACCAGGAAGTTCGGCGCCGTAGCCGAGCGGTCATGGCGCGGCTCGCCGACCAAGTGGCACCTCAGGCACGGCGCGCCCGGCGAAGAGAATAACGCGCGGGCCATCTGGCGTTCCGGTTCGGTCAGCGGTTCGAGCTTCGACGGGATGTAGGGGCTCGACTGCCCCGCGGCGGCCTCGAAAAACCGCACCAGGATGCGGATTTCGTTCGGAGAGAAGCTGAACGTCGGCATCCGGGCCTTGAGATACGTGCGGACGCCATTCCGGGACGTGTCCTTCTCCGTCATGGCTGGATTGCTCAGGAAGTGCGCGAGCCATTCGGGATTCACGCGAGCCCCTTCCTGCACGAGCGACGGGGGCAGCTGCTCCTTCCAGTCCGGATCCTGATAACGAGGAAGCGCGCTCAGCACGGAGTGCTGGCCGGCCTGGACCGTGTGACAGCCCATGCAGTTGTACTTCTTGACCAGCCACCAGCCTTCCTGCTCGTCCTTCTGCTGGTCAGTCGGGATATACCGGAACTGCTGGGGGATGGAGCGGAACTCGGATCGGAAGGGCGAGTCCAGGCTCCCCAGCAGGAACGTGATCAGAGCACGGGCGTCTTCCGGCGGCAGCTCGAAGTTTGGCATTCGCAGCCGGTCCTCAAGCGCCTTCTCGCGGCCCGTATCGAAGAATGCCGGGTCCTTGATCTTACGCTCAAAAAAGCCCTTGTGGTTGTACCACCCCTCAGCTTTGGCCTTCTGTTCCAAGAGCGCGAAATCGAGTTGCTCGAGAGGCTTGCTGCCTTCCTTGGTGAGTTCTGTGCCGATACGCGGCGCATCTTCGAGTCCCGCGATCTCGTGGCAACTGCCGCATCCATAGCGGCTGGTGAGCCGCCGTCCCTGCTCGGCCAGACTGCGATCGTCCATGAAAGCGACGTCCGACGGATACGCCGCGTCGTCGTGCTTAAGGGAGGTCAGGTACGTCGCGATGTCACGCGCCTCCTCCGTGCTAAGCCGGAGGCTCGGCATCACCGTCATGTTCTGGACCTGCAACTGGTGGCCGTCGTTCGGGCATGTCGAGCGATCGAGGTCGAAGGAGAACGGGAGACCGTGGCGAGCGTAGTCCTCGGGACCGAGATCCCGCTTCTCGTGGGGACAGTAGGGCCGCGTTCGGTCCCTGGGGTTATGCACCCAACGGACGATGAAGTCGTAGTTTGCCTTCTCGCCGAGACGGGACAGGTTGGCTGCGAACTCGCCGCCGGTCCGATTGCTTCCCTCACCCATCGAATGACAGGCCATGCAGCCACGCGTTTCGAACAGCTCCTTGCCACGGGCGGCGTCGCCCTTCGGCTGCACCGCCAGGGCGGGTCCCTGCCAGCCGGATTGCCAGACGAAAGCTGACAGAGCGCGAACCTCCTGGTCGATCAGGCGGAACTTGGGCATTTTCGTTCCCGGTCGAAACGCGTGAGGATTCTTCAGCCACACGGGGATCCAGTTTTTGCGGAGCTTCAGCCGGACGTCCTTCAGGTTCGGAGCGACCTTCTTCAGATCCTGCATGACAGACTTCGCCTGTAGGTCAAGCTCCTTGATTCTGGCGTCCATGTTGCTCGACGTGACGCGCAGGCGCTCGGCCTTGGCGTAGTGTTGCTGCGCCTGTTCGTTGGATTCGGCCGTGTCGCCCCGCTGGACTTCGCGGTCGGCCTCCAGGCGGGATTCTTTCTGCTGGACCTCCAGGTTCTGAATGTTCGAGCGGATGCTGGTGAGCGCGTCGGACTCGCGGTCAAACTCCTCATGACGGTGGCATCCGACGCAGCCCTTCAGCTCGAAGAGATCGCGCCCGCGAGTCAGGACCGGAGCCTGGTCGAGGACGCGGTCAGTGAAGTGGCATTGAAGGCAGCCGGCCTCGCTGTTCTCTTTGGGGAACAGCGGCCAGAGCCAGTGTTTGTAACTTCCATGCGCGCCTTCGACGCTGGCAGTGGCCAACCCGTTGCCGTTGTGACATGGGGTGCAACCGAACCGGATCGGATCGTGAAGCGTGAGCAACGTACGGTTGGAGTGGCTGACGAACACACGGTTGCCTCCCATATCCGCGGCGGTGAGCGGCAGCGGCTCGCCAATGCCGAGGTGGCAGGACTCGCACCGGTCCACCAGACCGGCCTCCTCGATGTGAATCTGTTTGATCTCAATCCGGAAGCCCTGCATCTTCCGCAGCAGCCCTTCGATCTGCTGGGGACCGAGCCCAACCATGCGCTCGCTCAGATACTCGTTACGCATCCTGCGGAGCTCCCGCGCCTGATTGGTGACAGCGGCCCTCTCGGAAACTAGCTGGGCCTCGCGGGTCCTGAGTTCGTTGAACCTCTTTTCGAGGTCGACGAAGCTGAGGTTCTGCGCGCTTACTGCAGCTCCGGCCCCGTCGGCTGGGAGATCCACGCTCATCTGCCTTTTGCGGATCTCGTCCACTTCCCGCCGAATGGCGTCCCGCGCGGCCTTGCCGGCTGCGTGGTCCAGTTCGTAGGTCAACGCGGCGATCCTGGCGCGCACATCCTGAAACGGGCTCTTGATGGCTGCCAACTGGCGCCGGATGCCGTCCAGTTCGCGATCAATCTCCTTCACCTTGGGAGCAGCCGAGTCTTCGGCCTTTTTCAGGAGCTGCTCGATCTTCTGAAACTCCGGGGAACTGCGTGCTTCCTTCTCGGCCGCAGCAGCCCTCGGAGCGACCTTCTGGAGGTGCGCCGTGTAGAGCCGCACGAATTGAGCCTGGTAGTGTTTCCAGGGGCGCTGAGAGAACAGCTCATCATAGAGCGCCCATACCATCGTGAGAAAGAGTACGACGGCCGCTATGAGGAGCGGTCCGCTCAGCGACGAATCGACGACCGGATCCGGCTCGGCGTCCGTGCTTCTCACTTCCCGGTTAATCTCTTCGGGCATCAGAGCAGTTCCACCTGAATCATTCGCGTCCCGGCCCTCTAAACGTTGAACCAGGGCGTCACGAGCACGTACTTGATCCGAAACAATAGCCGCAACAGCATCTTCGCCGGCAAACCCACCAGGATCGTGATTGCAAAGACCTGAAACGTCAGATATTGCAGAAGACTCGTTCGCTCGTAGACTTTTCGATCGAGCGTCGACCTGGTGACCAGCTTATGAATGGCCCAACCTGAGCCGGCAAAAAAGAGACCGATCGCTATAATTCCGAGAATGGCGGCGATTATCGGGTTCGAGATGCCGAACAGGTCCGGCAGATTCCGGTTCACCTCGTAAATGACACGAGTGTGGTCCCAGGTCTGGCCCGGCCAGAACCACATCCACCCCGGTCCCCGGATGAACGTGCCAATAAAGATGAGCAGCAGCCAGATCACGAAGCCCACGCCGAATCCCGCCAGGGCAACCTTACGCTGGCGAATCGTGTAATAACCGATGCCCAGCGGATTTGTGTCGATATAGGGAAAGGCCATCAGGCCGATGATGATCAACGTGGGGAGTACAACGCCGGCAAACCACGGGTCAAAGTACACCAGCATTTCCTGGAGCCCCACGAAATACCAGGGGGCTTTCGCCGGGTTCATCGTGTGATTGGGGTTGGCCGGCTCCTCGAGCGGGGCATTGAGGGTGATCGACCAGATCATCAGCACGAGCGTGACAATCACCGCCGCCAGGAATTCAATTCGCAGCAGATACGGCCAGACCTGCACCTCACGGGCCCAACCGGGCTTGTAGGGATGCGTTTTGCGGTGGTGGGTTTTGGCCAGTTGCGGATCGGCCTCGAGCGCAACCGTGAGCCGGTCGGTCGCCCGAGCTTGCCGCAGCCCGTACCATGCATAGAACGGCACGAGGATGGCCAGCGCCACGATCGGCACGTTATCCGGGAGCGATACGATCTCCCACAACTGCGCCCAGTCCATGCTCTTCCTCCGCGCCGCAGAGCGGCGCTCAGGCCGGCGGAAAGGATACTCTCGGGTTGCCCAGCCTCGAGGCGGCCCGCCCCTTACCGCGAATGCTCCACTTTCATCTCCGACTCCAGCACCACGGGCGCCGGACCAGAGATGCCCCCATCCTTGCGAACACGCCAGAAGTGAACGCCCATAAACACCGCTGCGATGATTGGAATCGCGAGGCAATGCCAGATGTACGCTCGCAGCAGCGCGTTCGCATCAACAATAGAGCCCCCCAAAAGGGCGAAACGCACATCATTGAACGGCGTCATACCCAGCTCCGGGCCGAACGGCCCTTCGCTCCCGAGCAACGGAGTCGCCCGGGCCATGTTCGTCCCAACTGTTACCGCCCAGAAACCAAGCTGATCGTCCGGCAAGAGATAGCCGGTAAAAGAGAGGAGCAAGGTCAGGACCAGCAGAATGACTCCGACACACCAGTTGAACTCGCGGGGTTTCTTGTAGGACCCGGTCAAGACCACGCGAAACATATGCAGCCAGACGGTGATGATCATCAGGTGCGCCGCCCAGCGGTGCATGTTTCGCAGCAACTTACCGAACGGCACGTCGTGCTCCAGATAGAGAACGTCGCGGAAAGCTTGAACCTTTGTGGGGTGGTAGTAGAACATCAACATCACGCCGGTGAAGGTCAGTACGAGAAATAGGTAGAAACTGATCCCTCCCATGCCCCAGGTGTAGCTGTAGCGGACGGCGTCACGGTTGATCCTGGCTGGATGCAAATGGAGAAAGACGTTTGACAGAACCCCCAGCGAACGGTTCCGGGTGTCCGAGCGCTCGTGCTTGACACGGAAGACGGACTTCCAGAGCTGGGTCTTCTGAGGTTGCTTCAGGTCCTCGACGAGGCCGGAGATCTCCTTCCGCGCCTTCTCGGCTAGTTCCGTGACGCCCCTCGATTCTTCTGGCCCGCGTTCCATGTCGATTTTCCCGTCCGCGGCGGGTGCCGCATCTCGCTCAAAACGTGCTATGGCATAACGTCCACTACGAAATGATCAAGTACGAGTTCGGATCTGCGTCGAATTGGCAGATCGCCCCCGGCGGGCACTGATACAGCCGGCTGGTGTCCACCACAATCTGGCCTTCGGGATCGAGCTCAACATGGGCGCGGTCCATCGGACGGGGGGCCGGTCCTTCGAAGTTCTTACCCTCCACGTCGTATCCGCTTCCATGGCATGGGCACTTGAACTTGTTCTCGGTCTCGATCCAGTTCGGTGTGCATCCGAGGTGCGTGCACTTCGCATAGACGACGAACAGCTTGTCCGTCTGCCGCACTACCCAGATGCGGTGCGACTGTTTGAAGCGCTCATCCACGCCGAGTCCGAAATCCGAGGGGAAACCGATCCGGAAAAGCGTACTCGGTTCGAACAGGGTCCTCGGAAAGAAAAAGCGGAGGAACATCAGAAAGCTGGCGGAAAGGAACCCGACGACCGCGGTCCAAACGACCCGCCGTCGCGCGCTCTTCTTCTCTGCCTCTGAAAGGGCCGGGACCGCACCACGGGGGGGCTCGCCGGCAGTGCCTGCGACGCCTCTCAAAGGCGGATTCGCCGCTGGCACGGTCCTTCCCCGCGGGGGCTGCGTCGTCTCCATAGATTTTCCCAGAGGAGCTGGTTCCCAGTCTTCCCTCTTGTTGCCCGGATTATATTCTGGTTGGCGAGTTCATGTCAAGCGAGAGAATTCGGTTACTGTGGCAGTTCTGGTGCTCGTGAGACGCTCGTGTTGACATCCGGTGGAAGCGAATATATGCTGGCTCCGTGCCTAAGAATGAAATCGGTTTCATGTGGTCTTCGCGACGCACTTTTCTTGCCGGCGGGCTTGGCGCGACACTGACTTCGTGTTCGAAGCCGCCCGCTCCAACAGCGGAGAAAAGTGCGTCGACGAAACTTGTGCTCGAAGACTTTCAGCCCAAGAGCATGCTCGTTGTTCCCGAGCATCCGGTCGCCAAAGCGAAGTACCCGGTGATCGACGTCCACACGCATCTGGCGAGCGTCTTTGGCCGCCGGCGCGCCCCGGAGTCTGGCGGCCCATCTCCGGAAGCCGTCAAGCAGCTTGACCAGATCATGCAGTGGATGGATGAGATCAACCTCCAGACGTTGATCAATGTCTCCGGAGGTTACGGCGACGACCTCAAGCGCAATGTCGAAGTGCTCGGCAAGTACAAAGGACACTACGCCAACTGCATTACGCCGGCGTGGGACAAGGTCCAGGAACCTGACTATCCGAAATGGCAGGCGGACGAGCTGAAGCGCGGGAAAGATGCCGGCGCAATCGGTCTGAAAATCGCCAAGACCCTGGGCCTGTATTTGCGCGAAAGAGGCAAGGAAGGCCCGCTGGTGAAAGTGGACGACCCGCGATTCGATCCCATGTGGGAAGCGGCGGGCCAGCTGAAACTGCCGGTGGTGATCCACACAGGCGACCCTGACGCGTTTTTTAAGCCGATCGATCGGTTCAACGAACGCTGGGAGGAACTTGCGAACCACCCCGACTGGTCGTTCTACGGCAAGGACTTTCCGCCGAAGCCGGAGCTTCTCGCCGCGCGCAACCGGGTGATCGAGAGGCATCCGAAGACACAGTTCATCGGACTCCACGTGGCCAACCATCCGGAGAATCTCGACGAGGTTTCCGCCTGGCTGAAGAAGTACCCGAACCTGCACGTCGAAATCGGCGCCCGTGTCGGCGAGCTCGGCCGGCAGCCGCGGCGCTCGCGGAAGTTTTTCGACGAGTTCCCGGACCGCATCATGTTCGGCACCGATGCCACGCCGAACGGCAAGAACGTCCCGCAGCAGGACCTCCGGCCGCCGATGTTCCAGGCCTACTTCCGGTTCCTCGAAACCGAAGATGAGTACTTCGACTACGCGCCCAGCGAAGTACCGCCGCAGGGACGCTGGCAGATTTATGGCATCGGCCTGCCGGACGCGATCTTGAAGAAGGTTTATCACAACAATGCCGCTAAGCTGTTCGGCATGAAGACAATCTGAAGGACAAAAGAACATGAACCAGCCAATTGACCGGCGCGACCTGCTGAAGGCCGGCCTCGGAGTTGCGGCGGCCGGCGCTCTGGCCCCTGCGGCCTCGGCCCAACCGAAGGAGACGATCCGTGTCGGCTTCGTCGGGGTCGGAGGGCGCGGAACGAACCTGATGCGCATTCTGCTCAAGCTGCCGGGCGTCAAGATGAACGCACTGTGCGACATCAACGAGGCAAACCTCGCGCGCGCGCAAAAGTTCGTCGTAGACGCGGGCCAGCCGAAGCCGGAGGGATACTCGCGCGGCGAGACCGATTTTCTCCGGCTTTGCGGGCGCGATGACCTCGACCTTGTGGTCAACGCCACGCCGTGGCAGTATCACACCCCGATCGCGGTCGCCGCGATGAAGGCCGGCAAGGACACGGCCACCGAAGTCCCCGCGGCGCTCACGGTGGAGGAGTGTTGGGAGCTGGTGGAAACCTCGGAGAAAACCGGCAAGGTTTGCTCACTGCTCGAGAACGACTGCTACTACCGGGAGACGCTTCTCATCCTGACGATGATCCGCGCCGGCGTGCTTGGCGAGCCGCTCTATGCGGAAGCCGGGTATCTGCACGACATTCGTGCGGTGAAGTTCAACACCGTCCCGAACGGCGAGCCCTGGCGGTTGGATCACACGATCCGGCGCAACGGCAACCTGTACCCGACGCATCCCATGGGACCGATGGCCTGGTGGTTGGACATCAATCGCGGTGACCGGCTGACGTCGCTGGTGTCGATGAGCTCGCGGCCCGGAGCGATGAAGGAATTCGCGATCAAGAACTTCGGCCCGGACGACTACCGTTCGAAGACCGACTACAAGCTTGGGGACACGAGCGTGACGCTGCTCCGAACCGAAATGGGCCGGACGTTCACCCTCTGGCACAACACCAACACCCCGCGCGTGAAAGAGCACCTGCTGCGCATCCAGGGTACGAAGGGCGTCTTCAACAGCCTGATGGACAAGGCATTCGTCGAGGGCCGCAGCAACCGCAACAACGACGAAAACTGGCGCGGCCGCCACGAGTGGGAGGAGACGGCCGAATACCGTAAGCAATACGACTCGAAGCTCTGGCGGACAAGGGAGGAAGAGGCGAAGGGCAGCGGGCATGGCGGCATCGACTTTTTCGTGATGTCCCGGCTGATCCAGAACCTGCGCGCCGGAAAGCCGGTCGATATCGACGTGTACGACGCGGCGGCGTGGAGCGTGATCACCCCGCTCACCGAGGTGTCCGTCGCCAACCGCAGCAAGCCGATGGAAATCCCCGACTTTACGCGGGGCAAGTGGAAGCTGCGGGCGCCCATCGATCCGGACCTGATCGTGTGAGCGGGAGGAGACCACCATGGAAAAACGGAATCGAAGAGAATTGCTCGGAATGAACGCGCTGGCCGCCGCACTCCAGGCCGCCGGCGCCCAGCGGGACGCACGGCCGATCCGCGTCGGCATCGTAGGCTCCGGCGACCGCGGTTCGTACCACATGGACCTCCTGCTCGGCACCGATATGGTCGAGGTTCCGGCGATCTGCGACATCAATCCGGATTACCTTTACCGCGCCAAACGATGGGTGGAGGAGGCAGGCAAGCCCTCGCCCACGCTATACGGGAACGGGAAGACGGACTTTCTGCGCCTCTGCGAGCGCAAGGACCTTGACTTGGTGCTGTGCGCCACATCGTGGGAATGGCACGCGCCGGTGTGCATCGCGGCGATGAAAGCGGGTAAGCACGCGGCTACCGAGGTACCCGCCGCACTCACCCTGGACGAGTGCTGGGAAATGGTCGAGACCTCCGAGAAGACCGGCAAGCACTGC
>JAEHDI010001075.1 GCA_016880505.1 Bryobacterales bacterium
GGTGTCGGTGGCGCCGGAGGCGATCCGCGTCAATAACGTGGCCGCCGTCATGGTCACGGCCACGCTGCCGGCGTTCGCCCAGACCGGCAGGCGTATCGACATCACTACCGCCGCCATTGGCGACGCGTCGAACCTCCAGGGCGGGCTCCTCCTGCTCACAAGCCTCCGCGGCGTGGACGGCCAGGTCTATGCGGTTGCGCAGGGACCGGTGGTGACCGGCGGTTTCGTGGCCGGCCGCCGGGGAACGAACCAGACCTTGAACCACCCGACCGTCGGCCGGGTCCCGAACGGAGCGATCGTCGAGCGGGCGGCGCCGTCGCTGGCGCCCAAGGGAAGTGTCCGTCTCCAGTTGCGCCAGCCGGATTTCACGACCGCCGCGCGTGTGGCCGCCGCCGTGAACAAGAGTTTCGGGAGCGCCGCCAAGCCGGTAGCGCAGGCCGAGAACGCAGCGCTGATCCGGGTGGAGATCCCGGCCGACTATGCCGCGCGCCCCACGGAATTCGTCGCCGAACTGGAGCGGCTGAGCGTCGAGGCCGACCGGCCCGCGCGGGTCGTCGTCAACGAACGCACGGGCACGATCGTGATGGGCAAGGAAGTCCGGATTTCCCCGGTCGCCATCATGCACGGCAATCTCACCGTCGAAATCGAGACCAGCGTCGCGGTGTCCCAACCTGCGCCTCTCTCTTCCGGAACCACCGAAGTGGTCCCGCAGGTCGGCGTCGGGATCAAGGAGGAAAAAGCCCGAAACCTCGTGCTCAAGCAGGGCGCGACCGTCGAGGAGCTTGTGCGGGCGCTTACGTCAATCGGTTCCACGCCGCGCGACATTATCGCCATCCTGCAAAGTCTTCGCGGCGCGGGCGCGCTCGAAGCGGAGCTGGAGGTCATCTGATGACCGTCAGCGGCATCCACCCTTCGCCCAACGCCCCGCCGGAGCGTGACGGCCGACCGGAACGGATCGAAGACGCGGCCCGGCAGTTCGAGGCGCTGCTGATCTCTCAACTTTTGAAGTCGATGCGCGAGGCCGGCTCCGGATGGCTTGGGACTGGCGACGACTCGACCTCGTCGTCGGCGATGGAGCTTGCCGAGGAGCAGTTCGCACAGTCACTGGCCGCACAGGGCGGCCTCGGGCTGGCGAGGCTTGTCGCCGGCGGGCTTCGAAAGGATTGACCCCGCGGGCGCCACGCCACTTGGGGCTGCTACGCACTCCACGCCTGCGGCGCGTATTCCATCTCGGCCTGGAACTCCGGCAGAGAAGCCATCTGCCTCAGGTCCGCTTCAAACCGCGACTCCTGCGGCCACGAGGCGGTCCCGACAGCCTGCCACGCTTCGAGCAGCGTAGCCAGCAGCGCCGACACCTCGTCAAGGGCCTCTGCCTCCTGCCGGTAGTTCGCTTCGATCAGCCGCCGCTGCATGTAGTCGTACAGTTCGCTGAGACGCCTGCTGAGCGCGCCGCCGGTCTGGTGGTCGAGCGATCCATTCAGCTCGTTGATAACGTCGAGCGCGCGAGAGACCGATTTCCCGCGGGCCGCGATGTCGCCGCTCGCAAGGTGAACCCTTGCCTCCCGAACCGCGTCGAGTGCGGTGCGATACAGGATGCGGACCAGTTCGACCGGGTCCGCGCTCAGGATCGTGCTTTCGAGGTAGGCGTCATGGGCGCTCGCAGGCATCGTGTTCCCTCCAGTGCACTTATCGGCCGGAAACACGACTTCTCAAGCGCTGTTTGTTCAGACACGTTACTCCGCTTGCGCAAGATCCCGCGCCATGCGAAGAACGTGCTCCGGCGGAATCTGGCGGATTACGTCTTTGGTCTTGCGGTCGACAAGACGGATGATGGGTCTCTGGGTCCGGCGGTCGAGCAGGAACGTCAGTTCGCTGTTCTGTCCGAACAGTTCGGCTGCGTTGAGGGCTTTCACCGCCTGAATGATCTCGCGATTCTCGACGGCCGTTTCCGCCGGTACCGGCGCCGGAGCCGGCGAGAGGGCGCTTCCTGGCCGGTGCATCGGAGTGATGTCCATACCATGCTCCTCGAGGGTCCTGGAGCCGCCCGTTTCGTGGCGGAAAGCGTGCCTCGGCGCAGGGCCCTCGACAGGACTTATCGGAAATCGGCGGGAAAAGTTGAAAGAAGTCAGGAGGCGGCGGGCGGAAGACACGCCAACGGCACGTTCGGCGCCCTGACGTGACCGGCGAGCAACCGCCGCGCCATCGAGGCCGGAGGGTCCGCGACAATCAGGCAGGACGCCCCACCGCATCGCCCCTCCACGCGCACCCGCCCGTCACGGCCCGAGACGCGGTAAGCCATGCGGGCGCCGTGGTGGGCTTCGAGCGCGTCGAGCGGCCAGTCCGGCTCCGCGACGATCCGTATGACGCCGTCGCGGCCCACCAGAATCGCCATCTCGGAAGGCTGCCCCCCAGACGCCAGCGCGGTCACGGCTCCGTCCAGAATGCTCTCGGCGTTTCGAAGGAATTCGCTCACACAGGCCTTATCGGCCTGGTGGTGGAATTTTGCGGCCGGATCGGCGGGAATTCCAGCGCGCGAGGTACGATTCACCGGCGAACGCTTCGATCTCTCGGCCGAGTTGGGCTTCCCAGGCAACCAACCGCCGTTCGCGGCACTTCTCGATGATCCGCAGCCGGCGCCGCGCCTCGATCAGACGCTGCTGCCGCGCCGCCAACTCCCGGTCGAGCTGGACGCGGCGCGCGGCCAGCGCGTCCGCATCCCGGCGCAGCCGCCGCAGATAGCCGGAATGGGCGGCGAGATCGGCGCCGTCCACGGAGTCCGCCGTCCGCACGGCGCGCTCCGCGGCCTCTCTTCCGGCCGAGAGACGCCGGCTTTCCTCATCCAGGCGTCCGAGGGCCGCGGCAGCCTCGCGCAGCCTGTGCTCCGCGAGCTCGAATTCCGTTTGCCGCCATTCGAGCACGCGCTCAAGCCGGAAGTGAAACGCCTTCATGCGCTCCTCTCCGGATCAGGGCAGCTTCGAGGCCAAGGCCTCGAGCCGCGCCAGCGTCTCGCCGGACGGAGTCTTCACCGAGGCGTCCTGCCGCAGAAACTCCATCAGTTCCTCCCGCACTTCGAGGATCGTATCGAGTTTCGGATTGGTCCCCCCCACATAGGCGCCGAGCTGGATCAAATCCTCGGCCTGCTGGTAGGCGGCCATGGCTTCCCGGACTTTGCGGGCCCACTCCGCGTGCTCGCGGCTGGTGATGCTCGAGGTGAGCCGGCTGACCGAGTTCAGTACTTCGATTGCCGGGTAGTGCCCGGCAGCGCCGAGCTGACGTGACAATACGATGTGGCCGTCGAGGGTGGCGCGCACGGCGTCGCAGACCGGTTCGTTGAAGTCGTCGCCTTCCACCAGCACCGTGAAGAACCCGGTGATCGATCCACGCCGGAACCTCCCGGCGCGCTCGAAGATCTTAGGCAGCAAGTTGAAGACGGAGGGCGTGTAACCCTTTTGGCTCGGCGGCTCGCCCGCGGCGAGGCCGATCTCGCGCTGCGCCATCGCCAGCCGGGTCACCGAGTCCATCACCAGCAGCACGTCGGCGCCCCGATCGCGGAAGTATTCGGCGACCGCCAGCGCCACAAAGCAGGCGCGCACGCGCAACGGCGCCGGCTGGTCGCTGGTAGCCACCACCACCACCGACCGCCGCCGTCCCTCCTCGCCCAGTTCATGTTCCAGAAACGCTCTTACTTCGCGGTTGCGCTCGCCGATCAGCGCGATCACAGTCACTTCGGCGAAGTTATGCCGGGACATCGCCCCCAGCAGCGTGCTCTTCCCCACGCCGCTGCCTCCGAAGATACCGATCCGTTGGCCCTTGCCGCACGTGAGCAGGCTGTCGATTGTGCGAATGCCGGTCACCAGCGGCTGGTCGATGTGCTCGCGCTCGAGCGCATTGGGCGGCTGGGCGTAAAGCTCGTACTCGGCCTCGGCGTCCACCGCGCCTCCGCCGTCCATGGGCCGCCCGAATCCGTCAAGTACCCGTCCGAGCAGGCCCTGACTGACGCCTACGCTCGCCTCGCCGCCGCGAGCGACCACCGGGTCCCCGAGCTGCAGGCCGCCGGTCTCTTCGAGCGGCATTGACAGAACGTGCCCGTCGCGGAAACCGATCACCTGCGTTCGGATTCTGCTCCCGGATACCGTCCGGATCTCACAGAGATCCCCCACCGCCGCCACCGGACCGCGCGAGACCACCAGGAGCCCGACGAGTTCCACCACTTCCCCGCACCAGCGCAAGGGTTCGACGCGATCGAGGTCCCGCAGGTACGGGCTCAGGTCGATCTGCGCCGGCGCACTCACGGTCTCCTCCGCAGGCGGTCCGCCAGGCCGAGCTCGATCTCCGCAAGCTGGCTCTCCACCGAGGCGTCGAGCGCACCGCGCGCGGTCTCAAACACCACGTCGCCTGGTTGACGGGAACGGTCCGCGACGATCTCGATGGTTCGCGGCGCACCCAGCCGATCGAGCCACTCCCGTACGGCGGTTTCGTGCCCCGGC
The DNA here is from genome assembly GCA_016880505.1 of Bryobacterales bacterium. Taxonomy (GTDB): domain Bacteria; phylum Acidobacteriota; class Terriglobia; order Bryobacterales; family Bryobacteraceae; genus JAEHDI01. Next base: position 4,488 of record JAEHDI010001075.1, read on the forward strand.
CACAGACGCACGCGGCAGATCTCCTGTCCTTGGAGCTTCTCGAATGCGGCCCGAACGAGGCCCTCCAGCGCCTCGGGATCGACCGTCAACTCGCGGCGGAGAATCCGTCGCGCGACCGCCAGTGCCAGCTGCACCGTGTCCGACTCGGCCTTCTTGCGCAGCAGCGGGCGCAGGGAAGCGAGCGACTCGATGCTGAGGGCGAGTTGCTCCAGCACCGGCGCAAGCTGGGCCCGCCCCGCCGCCTCGCCTTCGCGATAGCCGGACCGGTGCGCTTCCTGGAGCCGGCGATCCAGCTCCTCGGCCGGGTCGGGCGCCTTTTCGGCGCTTGGTTCGGGAGCTGGCGCCGGTTGGGGCGCCGTGAGGCTCGGCCACACGACCGGCTCGGCGCGGCCGGATCCCGGTTCCCGCAGGATCCTAGACGACATACTGCTCGCCGGCCGTTTCCTTCAAACTCAGCACGCCCTCGCTCTCCAGTTGCCGGACCACCGCGATGATGACCTGCTGCGCAGCCTCCACTTCCTTGATCTTGACCGGCCCCAGGGCGTCCATGTCCTCCAGAAGCATCTCCCGCCCGCGCTGCGACATACATTGGACCACGTGGTTTCGAAGCGATTCGCTGGTGCCCTTGAGCGCCATCGTCAGCAGTTTGCGGTCGACCTTCGCCAGGATCTCTTTCACCCCGCTCTGATCGAGCAGCAGCAGGTCCTCGAACACGAACATCA
>JAEHDI010001076.1 GCA_016880505.1 Bryobacterales bacterium
CCGAACGCGTCTCGCATGTTCGTGCCGCCCTGGCTCGACCCCGTCGACCCGAACATCGACCCGCTCATCCTCCAGCAGTGCAACCTCTTTGGAATGGGCATGGCAGCGGACCTCACCGCCGCCGGCAAGACCGGCGTTGTCGTCAACGCCCTATACGATTTCTGGACGCCCGCCCGCCACTACCAGGCCTACCACGGCGGTCTCCGGATCCTGAGCGAATCGGCTTCCGCCCGGATTGCCACGCCCGTGACCGTTCGACCCGACCAGATCGACCGCGCCGCCCTCGGCTACAACCCGCGCGAGTCGACCTGGAACTATCCTGAGCCTTGGCTTGGCGGCGAGTGGCGCTTGCGCGACATCGTCGACTACCAGTCCATCGTCTGGGACGCCCTGCTCACTCAGGCCGCCTCCCGCCGCGAGAGCCTGCTGCGCAACTTCTATTCCATCAACCAGCGTGCGGCCGCGCGCACCTCGCCTTACGCCTTCGTCGTGCCCGCGTCGCAGTCCGACCCCGGCGCCGCACGAAAGCTGCTTGAAACGCTGGCGTTCGGCCTCGTGGAAATCGGGCGCGCCCGCGCGGCTTTCGAAGCCGGCGGCAAACGCTATCCCGCAGGCAGCTACGTCATCCGGATGCAGCAGCCCTTCAGTTCCTTCGCGAAGACATTACTCGAGCGCCAGCGATACCCGGACTTCCGGGTCTACCCCGGAGGACCGCCCAGGCGCCCGTATGACGTCACCGCGCACACGCTCCCGCTGCTGATGGGCGTCGCTGTCGACACCGTCGAGGCTCCGTTCGATGCGCCGCTCGACGCCGTCTCCCGGTTCGAACCGCCTCCGAAGAACCACCCCATTCTGCCGGCGTCCGACACCGATTCCTGGCGGGAAGTGAATCGCGCCTGGCGCGCCGGCGGCACCGTCTGGCGCGACCCGGCTACAGGCGACTTCTACACCGCCGGGCGGCCCGGGCTCAAGCAGCTCAAGCGCCCTCGCATCGGCCTCTATCGCAGCCACGTCCCGAGCATGGATGAGGGCTGGACCCGCTGGCTGCTGGAGGAATTCGGATTCGCGTACGAAGTTGCCGGCAACGCCGATATCACGGCAGGCGCCCTGCGCCGCCGCTTCGACGTCATCGTGTTCCCCGACGAGTCTTCCTCCGAAATCGAGGATGGGTTCCGGAAAGGGGCAATGCCGGACGAATACTGCGGCGGATTGGATGACTCCGGCTCAGAGGCGCTCCGCGCGTTCGCCCAGGACGGCGGCACGCTCATCTTCCTGAATCACTCCACCGCCTGGGCGCGCACGCATCTCGCTCTGGATGTCGTCGATCTGCTCGACGGCGTCCCGAACACCGAATACTACTCACCCGGCTCGTTGCTCAATGTCATCCTGGAATCGAAGAGCCCGCTCACTCTCGGCCTGCCCGAACGCATCGCGATCTGGTCTCAGGGCAGTCCGGCTTGGCGGGCGCCGGATGCCGCTGTCGTCGCCCGCTATCCGCAATCGGACATTCTCGCCTCGGGCTGGCTTCTTGGCGAGAAGCGCCTGGCCGGCCACGCCGCGCTCGCCGATCTCCCCCTCGGTTCAGGGCGCGTAGTCCTGTTCGGCATGCGCCCCCAGTACCGCGCCCAAAGCTATCAGGCCTTCAAGCTCCTCTTCAACGCCCTATTGCTGGGTGCGTGACCCCGTTGCCGCTATCAGCCACCTTCAACTCAGCCCCCGAGCTATAATTCCCCCTTGATGTCGCCGGATCTCCTCCATCTGCACACTTACTTCCTGTTTCCGTTCTCCATCGACAAACAGGCGGTGCTGGAGGACCACCGCGACCTCTGGGCGAAGTACCCCCGTTGGATCGACGGTCTGGATGAGTGGATCGCCGTGCATCGAACGCGGGCCAGCTCCACCGTGGCCCAGCGCCTCGGCCCCTGGCGCCGCGCCGCTTACAGCCGCTTCGATCTCGACTCCCCCGCCTACCAGGACATGGTCTTCTTTCACCCTATCGTCCGCCGGGTGTTCTTCGATACCACCGACGCAGCGGGCGGAGAAAAGGAAGCCCTCCTCCGCTGTTACACGATCCCCGTTGGTTCGGACGGAACGATTTGGCTGGAGGCCGAAGATAAGAAAGGACGCGGCGCCAGGGTCCAGATCACGGAGCTTCGCCTCTTCCTGTTCGCGAACGGCATCGGTATTCTGTCGATTGGTGTTGAGGCCTTCCATATCTCCGCCGCTGACGCGCTCTGGATCAACGAGAGCCTTCGCAAGGTGTATCCGTCGAGCGGCCGCCAGCTTCGTGAGGCACGGGTTCCGGACCGGTTGACGATCGCTGTCGAGCGCGGCGGTGTTCGTGATGTCGTTGCCGAGGAGCGCTTCGAAAAGGGCGACATGATCGGCTTTCTGCCGCCGCTGTCGAGCACTATCACCTCACTCCTTTACTTCACCGACTATGAGCAGGAGGAGTATGAGCCCGTTCTCGACGAACGGATGATCGTTTACTCCTACTGCGCGGTGGACCCCGCCGGCATCGGTCCCGAATTCATCCTCTCTGAGGACTACCAGGTCTTCCTGAGCCGTTTCCTCTACGTGGACCGGTTGGGTTCCGGCTATCGTTACGAGCCGGTCTTCACCCGCGACGAGATGCGGCGCCAGCTCTATACGCGGTGGGCTCACCAGGGCACCTACTACGGCTTCACCAGCTACAGCAACATCACTTCCACCATCGGCACCTTCGATTGCGATGAGCATCAGTTGCGGGAGGGTTTTCTCGTCCACCGCATGTTCGAGACGCGCTACTACCTAATGGCCCTTGTGGCCCTCTTCTACCGCGCGACGCTCCTCGACTTCTCCGAGCGCACCGCGCTCGTCTCCAAGCAGCTTTACCTTGATCAGGAGGACGGGCGGATCGGCGTCGACAACATCGGAATGGCTAGCGATCTGCGCGCCGACTTCCTGCACTTCTCCAACTACTGGCACTTCGACGAACTGGCCAACAAGGACGAAGAGCTCGAGCACTTCACCTTACAGTGCCGCGAATATCGCATCCGTCCCATGAAAGAGGAGGTCGAGGAGGAGATCGAAAAGCTCAACGCATCACTCCACACCTATCACCA
>JAEHDI010001077.1 GCA_016880505.1 Bryobacterales bacterium
CCTTGTTTGTCCCAGAGAGGAGTTACAGAACTGGTAGGATGGCCTTTTCTTCCCATTGGGGGAAGAAACTTCCGTGGGCGCAGCAGCACCCGGTCGAACTTTCCACACATTCTCTGCGGCTTAACGACGTTCTCGTTTGGCCGCTTACGTGCTGCCCGTAGTCTGTCGATCCTCCACGAGGACGGAATCGCGAGTATGCGGAACAAGCGCGCATCCGATGACGACCGTCCCCGGGCCAAGCAGCGCCGCACGGCGTCGCCAGCAGACGCGATGCAGGCGCCGGCGGCAAAGCCAACTCGGTTTCCGATCGTCCGTGAGGTCCGTTACTAAGTGATGAATTCGAAGGGCGCCGTCGAAATCGGTACCGGCGAGACGATCAACATCAGCAGTAAGGGGGTGTTGTTCAACGCACACGTACCTTTGCCTTCGGGCAAGCGGATCGAGCTTTCCATCAATTGGCCGGCTCAACTCGACGGGAAATGCGGCCTGAAACTGGTGGCTCGTGGCCGCATCGTACGTTGTGAGGGCACAAACGTCGCCCTGGAGATCGAGAAGTACGAATTCCGGACCGCCGGCCGAAGCCTGGGAGCGCGAACAGGAATCTAAGCTCGTGGCCCATCAGATCGGCTGCCGAAGCGGTGAACGATCTACGGCAAAGTAACGGGCAAGGTAGCCCCTCCACGAACTTGCTTACTTCCACTGTTGAATTGAATGGGGTGGGCGGAGGGATTCGAACCCTCGGCCACCGGAACCACAATCCGGCGCTCTACCAAGCTGAGCTACGCCCACCGTGGGGGAAACTTCATTTTAGCAAATCCCCGGAAAAACCAGGAACAGCCCGCATCCGCGTTTTCTCGTCAGCTCCCGGCTCCTACAACCCCGCCTGCTTCCACAATTCATCCACCCGCCGCTTCACCTCCGGCGACATCTCGATGACGTCCGGCCACGGCCGCACGAACCCCTCCTCCGGCCACTTCCGCGTCGCGTCGATCCCCATCTTTGACCCGAAGTTCGCCAGCCGGCTCGAGTGATCCAGCGAATCCACCGGACCCATCACGAACTCGATATCCCGCTGCGGATCGATATTGTTAAGCACCTTCCACGTCACCTCGCGCACGTTCTGCACGTCCACGTCCTCGTCCACCACCACGATGCACTTCGAGAACATCGCCTGCCCCAGCCCCCAGATCGCGTGCATCACCTTCCGTGCGTGTAGCGGGTACGATTTCCGGATCGATATCAGAATCAGGTTGTGGAACACCCCTTCTGCCGGCATCGAGATGTCCCGCACCTCGGGCAGTTGCAGCCGCATCAGCGGCAGGAAGATCCGCTCGATCGCCTTGCCCATGTAGTAGTCCTCCATGGGCGGCGGCCCGACGATCGTTGTCGCGTAGATCGGCTCCCTGCGCTGTGTGACGCAGGTGACGTGAAACACCGGATACGGGTCCTCGAGCGAATAGAATCCGGTGTGGTCGCCGAACGGGCCCTCCGTCCGCAGATCCCCCGGCTCCACATATCCTTCGAGCACGATCTCCGCGTTCGCGGGCACTTCCAGGTCCGACGTCTCGCACTTCACCATCTCCACCGGCTTGCCGCGCAGAAAACCCGCGATCATCATCTCGTCCAGGTCCGGCGGCAGCGGCAGGACCGCTGAATACATGGTCGCCGGGTCACTCCCGATCGCCACCGCCACGTCCATCCGCTTCGCGCCTTCTTTTATCCGCCGCCGGTAGTGTTCCGCGCCCTGCTTGTGCGTCTGCCAGTGCATGCCGGTCGTGCAATCATCGAACACCTGCATCCTGTACATGCCGCAGTTGCGCTTCCCCGTGTCCGGGTTCTTTGTGAATACCAGCGGCAGCGTGATGAAACGCCCGCCGTCCTGCGGCCAGCACTTCAAAATCGGATATTCGGACAGCGAGAAGCCCTCATGCCTTACCACGTCCTTGCACGGACCGCTTGAGACGATCTTCGGAAAGAAGCTCCCCATTTCCGCCAGCTTCGGCAGCATCTTCAGCTTCCCCATCAGCCCCTCGGGCATCCGCATCTCGAGGTACTCCGAGATCCGCCGCGCCACCTCCTCTACCGATGACACTTCGAGCGCGATCTCCATCTTCCTCTGGCTGGCGAAGGCGTTGATCAGGACCGGAACCTTGGAACCCGTCGGCCTCTCGAACAGCAGCGCCGGGCCGCCCTGCTTCACCGCCCGGTCGGCGAACTCGGCAATCTCGAGCACCGGATCGGCTTCCACCGCCACCCGCTTCAGCTCTCCCTCTTTCTCCAGCGCACGAATGAACTCCCGCAGATCCGTGTAAGCCATATGGGTGTGTTCCCTTTCTACTATGATTGATGAGAATACTGGAAAATGGGGACTGACTCCATTTCGCCGCTGTTGCGAAATGGCTGTCTGTCCCCAATTTTCCGCCACTCTTACAGGAGATTTCATGGTGAACCGTGTTGCCTTCGTTACCGGTGCAAGCCGTGGCATCGGCCGCTCCATCGCTCTGATGCTTTGTCGCAGCGGCTACGAGATCGTCGTCGCCTCTCCCGAAGTCGAGAACAATGAGGCGGTGGCCGCCGAGATCCGCGCGTGCAGCGGGCGCGCCCTTACCCTCAACTTCGACCTCACCTCGCTCGACTCGATCAAGTCGGGCGTCGCCGCCGCCCTCAAGGAATGTGGCCGCATCGACGTGCTCGTGAACAACGCAGGCATCACCAAGGACGGGCTCGCCGTCCGCATGAAGCCCGAGGACTGGAACCTCGTCATCCAGATCAACCTGACCGGCGCTTTCTACACCAGCCAGCAAGTCCTCCCCGCCATGATGAAAGAGCGCTGGGGACGCATCGTCAACGTCGCCTCCGTCGTCGGCCAGATGGGCAATGCAGGCCAGGCCAATTACGTCAGCTCCAAGGCCGGCATCATTGGCCTCACCAAGGCGCTCGCCCGCGAAGTCGCGAGCCGCAACATCACCGTCAACGCCGTCGCTCCCGGCTTCATCGAAACCGATATGACCGCCAGGCTGCCCCAGGAAGTGAAGGACCAGATGGCCTCCACCATCGCCTTGAAACGCTTCGGCACGCCCGACGACGTCGCCGCCGCCGTCCGCTTCCTGGCGAGCGAGGAAGCCGGCTACATTACCGGCAACGTCATCAACGTCAACGGCGGCATGTACATGTAATGCAAAAACCCGGGACAGTACACTCATTTCCCAATTTCGATGCTCCGCGGTCTTTTTGACAGGGCCGCAAGCGAGCGGTCGGAGGTGCCTATGCCAACAATCCCAGCTACCCGTCGTGACTTCCTCCGAGGCGCCGCCCTCGGCACTTTCTCTCTCGGCGCTACCGCCCAGCCGCCGAAACGCATCCTCATCGAGGAGGCTCCCGACGCCGGCTTTCAGCGCCGCCTCGCCGAACGCGAGTTGCTCCGAGGCCTCTCCGGCCTTGGCCTGCGCTCCGAAATTCGGTTCGCTACTCCCGGCGAGCGCCCCGCCGCCGGTGAGATTCTTGTCACGCTCCGTGTCGAGCCTGCCCGCTTCAAGAACGCCGAGGCCTACTCGATCTCCGCAGCCCGCGGCGCCGTTTCCGTCACCGCCGCGAGAGACCAGGCCCTCCTCTACGCAGTCTTCGACTTCCTCGAGCGCCAGGGTGTCTTCTTCGGCATCGACGGTGAGAGCTACCCGCTCGATCCCGTTCCCGCGCTCGCCCTGCCTCCGGAAAATCAGCCCTGGACCGCCGAGCCTCGCTTCGCCGTCCGTGGCCTCCTTCCCTGGCCCGACTTCCTGAACTGCATCACCGTCTACAACCAGGAGGATTTCCGCGCCTACTTCGCCTCGATGCTCCGCATGCGCTTCAACACCTTCGGCATGCACGTCTACACCGGGGCCGACCAGTGGGCCGAGTCGTACCTCTCGTTCGAGTTCGCCGGCGCCGGACACCTCGCCTTCCTCGACAACACCGCCTCCCACCGGTGGGGCTACCTCCCCCAGCGCACGTCCCGTTTCGGAATGGGCGCCGCCGACTTCTATGACAGTGAGGTTTTCGGCTCGGACTCCACCCGCCTGGCCCGCGACCCATGGGAAGCCGCCGGCCGCGCCCGCAAACTCCTTCAGGACGGCTTCTCTTTCGCGAAGAGCCTCGGCATCCGCACCGGCATCGGCTTCGAGCCTTACCAGATCCCCGACGAGATCTGGCGCGCCCTCCCGCCCGAGGTCAAGCCACAGGAGCTGCCCGGCCGGAATGCGGAAGGCCCGCGATTCGACATCGAATCGGTCACCGCGCGCAAGCTCCTGGAAACGCGCCTCGGCCAATTGCTCGAAGCCTATCCCGACGTCGAACACGTCTGGCTCTGGGAAGACGAGCACATGAACTGGGAGAGCCGGCGCAGCGGCCAGCCTTTCTCCGTCACCCCGTTCCTCCAGGCCCATGATTTCCTCCGCCGCCACGCGCCGAAGAAGCGCCTGGTTGTCGGCGGATGGGGCGGCGTCGCCCGTCACTTCGACGACTTCCACAAGCGTCTCCCCATGGACGTCATCTTCACCTGCCTGAGCGATTCTCTCGGATGGGACCCCGTTCACGAAGTCTTCGGCCGCC
>JAEHDI010001078.1 GCA_016880505.1 Bryobacterales bacterium
ACCAGCTTCATGCCGCAGATCGGGCAATCGCCGGGCTTGTCGGAACGATAGCTCGGATGCATCGGGCAGTGATACCCCGTTGGCTTCTTGACCTGCGCCGTGACGCCGGCGGCCTGGCGAGGTCCGTACCAGCGGCCATAGCCAAAGCCGATCAGGATCCCAACGGCGACAAGAGCGACAAAAAGAATAATTCGTGCGGGTTTCATTTCGGTATCCGTTACTGCTACTTACGTGAGCGGTCGCGCAGTCATCTCCTCAAGCCGCGCCAGCGCCAGGTAGAAATTCTGCAGCTCTTCGTAATAGTTCATTTCATATTCGACGACCGTGATGTGATTCATGAGGACCGTCAGGAAGTCGACCGACCCGGTCTCATAAGACGACAAGGAAGACTCCAGCGCGAGGCTGGCTTGAGGGATTACTGTTTGGCCGTAGAGCCGGACGAGTTGCTCGGACGTCTGCGTCATCAGGTAGTCGTCCTGAATGCGGAAATGCAGGCTCTGGTTCGTCGCCTCATACGTCTTGCGCGATTCCACCAGCGTTTGCGCTTGTTCCGTGACGGCCGCGCGCTGTTTGCGGAAGAAGTACAGCGGGATCTTGAAGTCCGCGCGAAACATGTACATGTCCGGCATCCGGCCCATGTTGTAGTAACCGCCATTCAGCGTGAAGTCGGGGTAGTATTCCTTGCGTGCCATGTTCACCGCTACTTCCGCGCGCTGAATCATCTTCTCGTCCCGGCGCAGCATGGGGGAGTTCTCTCGTGCCGCTGCATAGAGATCTTCGAGCGTCACCGGCACGGGGATGGGGCGGAGATCGGCGGGTCTCGGCAACTGCGACCCTGGGGGCCGGTTCACGAGACTGGCAATCTCGGCCTCGCGAGCGCGCGTCTCCCGGTCCAACTGAACCCGCTTGGTTTCCAGAATCGAGATCTGGGTCTGCGCCTTGAAGACATCCTGCTGGGCGGCTTTGCCGACCGCGTAGCGGGCTTCCGTGATACGGAGGAACTTTCGCAGGAGTTCGAGATTCCGATCCAGCACATCCACGGCCGCGAAGGCGTAGGCGCGGCGGTAGTAGGCCTGCTTCAGCCGCGAAACGACACTCAGTTGGATCTGCTGATACTGCTGCCACTCCGCCTCGGACTCCTTCACGGCCATATCTCCGGCCAGCTTCCGTTTTCCAGGAAACGGGATTTCCTGGGAAACCATGAACCCAATCTGGCTTGTCGGCTCCATTCCCAATCCCGCGCCGGGCCATGGCTTGCCGTTGCTGTTGTAGCTCGGCGAGAACATTGGGTCGGGCAGGCTGCTGGCTTGGGTGGGCCTCTGCCGGGAGGCCTCGTAGCGCTTCTGCGCAGCGATGATTTCCGGGTTGCTGCTCAATGCTTCGGCCAGAAGGTCCTTCAGTTCCGCCCGATCCGCCTGCGCCCACAGCCCGGAGACGAAGAACGGCACGAGCAAAAGCGCCCGTCCCATCAAAGGTGATCGCACCGTGTTGTCCTTCCTGGTTGCCACTGCCCGAGGTATGGCACGCCCGGTACCACTCAACGGAGCATCGAGGTAACCCGTTCATTTCACAACTATTATCGGCCGAGATCCGGCGGTCCCGAACGCGAAACGCGGACCCGCATTGGAGATTCTCGGACTTTGGTTGGAGAATATTCGGCAGCCAGCCACTGCCGGCGCGCATGCTTGCTCATAAGAGCTGCGTGGAATCGATTGAAACGATGTCGCTTCGTGCTGTGGGGCGCATCTGGCAGCGGAAGTGCTCCTCCGATCGCGTTGAACCGAAAATGAACACAGGGAGAACAGTGATCGCTCGTCTGGCCCTGGTGTTGTTGCTCCTCGCGACTGTCTCCACGGCGCGACTGTCCGCGGTGGAGGGCATCCCTCGCTGGGAGCAGGTCCTGAACGAGGTCCTCGAGCGGGCCGAGCAGGAGCGAACAGGCAAGGAGGCGGTCTCCCCACGAGCCCTGTCCGCACGAAATCCAAACCCATCTGTCAAATCCGGCACGCAGGCTCTCCGGCCCATCGTCGGGGACTTCGTCCGCTACTTTCAGGGCCCGGGACTTGGGCACTATCGGGCGTCCGTGAACCGGCTGCAGGCGTATCGTCAGATGATCACGCGCGTCCTAAGGGAAGAAGGGCTCCCGCCGGAACTACTATGGGTCGGACTCGTGGAGAGCGGATATGATCCGCGAGCCAGATCACCCAAGAATGCCCTCGGGATCTGGCAACTCATCCCCGAGACGGCCACAACATTCGGCTTGACTGTGGCCCGGCGAGATGAGCGCACGGACCCTGAGAAATCCACGCGCGCCGCGGCCCGCTACCTGAAGTCTCTCTATGCTAGGTTTGGAGACTGGGCGCTGGCCTTGGCCGCGTACAATGCGGGCGAGAATCGTGTCCAGAGCGCAATCGAGCAGGCGGGAGATCGTGATTTCTGGCGCCTGTCGGCATCCGGAATGCTGCCGCGGGAAACCCAGGCGTACGTACCGGCAGTGATGGCAGCGCAGTTTCTTGCTGAAGGCTCGGCAGTAGAAGATAGATCGAGCGTATATGACGACGCAACCCCACGCGCGGCTAAAGTCGCCCTCGCCCCGTTCTCGCTCTCACGGTGATGCGTCATCGCCGGATGAAGTCACCCTGAGCATCGACGCGGAGAGGACGGCGTGGAATTGGAAAGCCGTCGCGCTCGTGCTGGTTGGCATCGCGCTGACGAGCGCTGGCCACTACCTGACACCGCGTGACTTCAGACTCTGGCACGGCGTCTTCCAGCGTCTCTACTACCTCCCTGTCGTCTATGCTGCAATCGCATTTGGCTGGGTCGGCGGGCTTGCGGCTGCCTTGCTGGCCGGCATTCTGTACATCCCCCACATCGTGACCACCTGGCAGCATGAGCATCACTACGCGATGGAACAGTACGCGGAAATCTTCATGTTCCTCGCGGTCGGAATCGTGACTGGAGTGTTGTCGGACCGGGAACGAAAGCGAAGCGCCGAGCTGCAACTCACCGCGCAAAAGCTGGGTCAAGTGTACCGGGAACTCCAGGACACCTTCGAACAGGTCAAACGAGCCGACCGCCTCTCGGCCATCGGTCAACTGGCTGCCGGCCTGGCACACGAGATTCGCAATCCACTCGCCAGCATCGATGGGGCAGCAGAAGTGCTGGATGTGGCTGGCGATCGGCCCGAGTTGCGGAAAGAGACGGCGAGCATCATCCGCAAGGAGTGTTCGCGCCTGAACCGCCTCCTGACGAGCCTGCTCGATTTCGCGCGGCCCCGCCGCCCTGAGTGGCGTGAGGTGGATTTATCCAGGGTTCTTGACTCGGTGATCGACTTGGTGAGCCACTCCGCCGGCAAAGGCATACGCTTCCATAAGGAGACGGTTCGTGGTATCCCAAGGCTTCTCGGCGACGAGGAACAACTCACCCAAGTCGTGATGAACCTGACTCTCAACGCCGCGCAAGCGATGCCGGAAGGCGGAGATGTCTGGCTGACAACAAAGCAAGAGGACGATGGCATCGAGATCCAGATCAGGGACCAGGGAGCCGGAATTCCCGAAGAGAACATGGATAAGATCTTCGACCCGTTCTTCACGACAAAAGACACAGGGACCGGGCTTGGCCTTTCCGTGGTCCATCAGATCGTCTCGCAGCATGGCGGGACCGTTACGGTGACCAGGAACCAGAACAAGGGCATGACGTTCAGTCTGTTCTTTCCGCAGTCGCGAGGAGACCTCGCATGATTGGTAAGAGAATCCTGGTTGTCGACGATGAAGAAAATCTCCGGCGCGTCACTCAACTGAAACTACAGCAAGCCGGCTACGAGGCGATGACCGCGAGCGATGGCATCGAAGCTCTGGAGCTGCTCGCCAGACATCCCCAAGACCTCGTTCTCACCGACCTCAAGATGCCCGGGATGTCCGGCATCGACCTGCTCCGGAAGGTCAAAGAGGAGTACGCCGAGGTGATCGTCGTCATGGTCACCGCATATGGCACCATCGAGTCCGCCGTGGAAGCGATGCGCTTGGGGGCATATGACTACATCATCAAGCCGGTGAACTCCGATGCGCTGAATCTGATCGTCTCACGGGCGTTGGAGCATCATCGCCTCCAGGAGGAGGTCAAGAACCTCCGCAGCGCCATTGACAGAAAGTTCGGCTTCGAGAATATCATCGGCCAGTCCAAGAACCTGCTGACGACGCTCGACAATGCCTCGCGGGCCGCGCAGAGCGACTCCACCGTGCTGATTCGCGGAGAAACCGGAACGGGTAAGGAGCTCCTGGCGAAAGCAATCCACTTCAACAGTACCCGCCGCGACCGGCCCTTCCTCGTGATCAACTGCGGCGCAATCCCGAAGGAGTTGCTGGAGTCCGA
>JAEHDI010001079.1 GCA_016880505.1 Bryobacterales bacterium
AAAAGTTACCGATCGCATTGGCCTGCTGCCGGCCAAATCCTCGGATCACCGCGATGGCAATCGCGACGCCGGCTGCGGCAGAAGCGAAGTTCTGCACTGTGAGCGCCGCCATCTGTACCAGGTAGCTCAGCGTCGTCTCGCCGGCGTAACTCTGCCAGTTGGTGTTGGTCACGAAGCTGATCGCCGTGTTAAATGCGAGATCCGGCGTCATTGCAGTGGCATTCGAAGGGGCGTTGCCTGTGGCGAAGCCCATCGGGTTCAGGGGGAAAATCCCTTGCAGCCGTTGGAAAAGATAGGCGAGCAGAAAGCTGAAGAAGCTGAACGACAGCAAGGTCGCGGCATACTGCGTCCAGCGTTGCTCCACATCTTCCCGGATGCCTGCGACCGCGTAACAGAGTCTCTCCAGAGGCCGTAAGAGCGGGTGGAGGAAGGTTCGCTCACCGGAGAACACCCGGGCCATGTAGGATCCCATGGGCTTTGTCACGGCGAGGATCAGGACGAAGTAGATCGCGATCTGGAGAACAGCGTTCGATGTCACAGGAACCTCAGAGGCGCTCCGCCTTCAAGAGCGTGTAGATCAAGTAGAAGAACAGAAGGAGTGCAGCCAGCCCGGCGATGATATAGTCCATGGTCACGCGCTACGCTTCGATCAAAGTTTTTCGCAAGCCCTGGTGAAGAACCAGCAACCGAGGAAGAATAGAAACGCGACGGAAATGTAGATCAGGTCGACTGTCAGGATTGTGCCCATATTCTCGTCTCCAATGACCAGACTAGGGCGCGAGGCATAAAGAAGTCATAAGGGTCTACTAAGGATTACATCAAGAGACGCAAGCTCCGCCGCGTCTATGAATTGCCGGGAACGAAGCGGTATCCGACCCAGGGTTCGGTCAACAGATGCCGCGGGTGGGACGGGTCGATTTCAATCTTCTTTCGCAGTTGATTGACGAAGACGCGAAGATACTCCACCTGATCCCCGTAGTCCGGCCCCCAGACGGCCTGAAGTAACTTCGCATGCGGAATGGTGACGTTCGGATTGGCGATCAAGTAGCGCAGCAGTTCGAATTCCTTCGGCGTGAGGCGGACTTCCGTCCCCTTGGCGAGCACACGTCGCGCCGCGAGATTAATTTCGACTCCTTCCAATCGCAACGTTTCCTCCTCACCGGCTTGCAGTACGGAAAGACGACGCAGTGCGGCGCGAATACGCGCCATCAATTCCGGCATGCCGAACGGCTTGGTGATGTAGTCATCCGCTCCGGCGTCCAAGGCCGCCACCTTGTCCTGTTCCGTGGCACGGACTGTCAGCATGATAATCGCGACCTCCGAGGTGTTCCGGATCTCGCGGCAAGTCTCCAGCCCGCCCATCCCTAGCATGTTCATGTCGAGCAGCACGAGGTCGAATCGTTGGTCCCGGAGAGCGCCCAGGGCCTCTTCGCCCGTTTTGGCGTCGTGCACTTCGTAGCCCTGGGCTGAAAGGGACGTGCGCAGGACCCGGCGGATTTGGGGTTCGTCGTCAACAACGAGGATGCGTCCGCTAGTCATGCTTTTGTTTCCACGCAGCGCGGCAACGCGAGACAGAACTCGGATCCGATCTGACGGCCCGCTTCCACCCACAAATCGCCTCCGTTGGCTCTTGCGATCTCGCGGGCGATATGCAGACCGAGCCCACTGCCGGGCACCTTGTCCCGGACGACGGTACGGCGGTAGAACTTGTCGAAGATTCTCTCGCGGTCGCGCTCCGGTATGCCCGCCCCCTCATCGACAACCCGAATGACGACCCGTTCGGGCTCTGTTTCGACCTTGAAGAGGACGTGCGAGGAAGGCGGCGAATACTTTAGAGCATTGTCGATTACCTGCCGCAGCGTCAGCGTGATCATCTCGGGATCAACGAAGACTTGCGGCGCCTCGTTCGTGTTATCGACCCCCTCAATCCGTTCTTCGCCTCTGCCGCTGAAGCTTGATGCCGCGGAATGCAGAAGGGTCTCGATAGACGTAGCGGCCCGGTCGAGTTTCACCTTACCGGCATCGATCTCTGACATCTTGACCGCCTCCGTAACAAGCAGGCTAAGCCGGTCTGTTTCCTCGTCGATAATCGAGGCCAGTTCCCGCTGTTCCAGCCTTAGGCCTTCTCCTTCCGCGAGGAGCGAAGTGGAAGCCGCCTTAATTGAAGTAAGAGGCGTCTTGAACTCGTGAGCGATCGCATCGAGGAGTGTCGACTTGAACTCCTCGCTCTGCCGTGCGATCTCGGCTTTGTTGGCGGCCTCCTCCGTACGGACGCGTTCCAGAGCAATAGCAACGAGATTCAAGAGTGCCTGTACCGCGCCGTCCGATACACGTATGCCTTGAGCCGCCAAGGCTCCTATGGGATGCCCTCCCAGAGTGATCGGCCAGACATCCACGCCGATGGATGTTTCATGGTGATGGGTTCCTTGCAGGACTACTTGCCTCAAAGCCGCGTCAATTCCGGGAAGTTCACCGGCACCACCAAGAAATGTCGAGCCGCTCTTCGAGTCGAAGAGAACCACCGCGGGCGCATCAAAAATCTGGGCTATGTGCTGAGCAGCTTGGAGTCCGATCGGCTGCGCCGCGTCAGTCAGCAGAATCGAGCGGCTCAGGGCGTACAACTGTTCCGTCTCCCGCTGGCGGCGTTTGGCCTCGATCGTCTGCTTCTTTGCCCGGTCTGAAAGGTGGCTCGCCACCAGCGCGGTTACCAGAAATGTCAACAGCGCGATCCAGTTCTGCGGGTCGGCGATGGTGAAGCGGCCGCGTGGGGGCAGAAAGAAGAAGTTGTAGCAGA
The DNA here is from genome assembly GCA_016880505.1 of Bryobacterales bacterium. GTDB lineage: Bacteria > Acidobacteriota > Terriglobia > Bryobacterales > Bryobacteraceae > JAEHDI01. The sequence goes on from JAEHDI010001079.1 coordinate 2,795, forward strand.
GCATTGCAAACGCGGATGCGAGAATTGCCTCCTTCAGTCCCCAGACGGTGGCTATTGCCAAAACGACGACCAAGTATCCAAATCCAGCAGTGCTTGCGTTGACGGGTAACGCAGAGAATGCGGCAGTTGCCGCGCCGACGATCAGGACGGTGAGCAGCAAACGCATGATCGGGAAGGGCTGCCGCGGCATCGCAGGGATTCGACTCCAACGACTCCAGTCTACGCCCATGTTCTGAAGGGAGTTCACCACAAAGGCACGGCGGCACAAAGAAGTATTCTGAAGAAGTGAACTTCCGAACACTCGCGATCCATGCGGGTCAGGGCCCCGATCCCGCCTATGGCGCCGTCATTCCGCCGATCTATCAGACGTCGACGTTTGCGTTTCGCGGCGTCAACGAGCCGGGCCCGTTTGACTACTCGAGAAGCGGGAATCCGACCCGGAAAGCCCTGGAAACCTGCCTCGCTAGGTTGGAGGGCGGGGTCGCGGGCTTCGCGTTCGGAACAGGGATGGCCGCGGAGACGACGGTGTTGATGTTGCTCGACGCGGGGGACCGGATCATCGTCCACAACGACCTCTATGGCGGCACGTACCGGCTGCTGACGACCGTATTGGCAAACAAGGGGATCGGGGTCGATTTTGTCGATCTTCGCTGTTCGGATCTCGTTCGTCGAGCTATCCGGCCGGAGACGAAGGCCATCTGGATCGAGACACCGACGAATCCGCTGATGAACCTGGTGGACATGGCCGAGGTCGCTGGCATCGCCCGCGAGAACGAATTGCTGACCATCTGCGACAACACCTTCCTGTCGCCTTATTTCCAGCGTCCTTTCGAGTTTGGCATCGACATTGTGGTCCACTCGACGACCAAGTACATCAACGGGCATTCGGACGTGGTCGGCGGCGCGGTGGTGGTGAACAGCGATGCACTGGCCGAGCGCATCGGCTATCTTCAGAACGCACTAGGCACTTGCGCGGGGCCGCAGGATTGCTTTCTGGTCCTGCGCGGCATCAAGACGCTGGCGGTGAGAATGGAGGAGCACAACCGTAACGCGCTCGAGATCGCGCACTGGCTCGAGCGGCATAGAAAGATTTCGTCCGTGCTGCATCCGGGTTTGTCCAGCCACCCCCAGCATGACCTAGCCCTGCGTCAGATGCGCGGCTTTGGAGGAACCTTCTCCTTTCGCGTCGCCGGCGGCAGGACCGAGGTTTTCCGGCTGTTGGGCGGGGTCCAGCTCTTCACGTTGGCCGAGTCGCTGGGCGGCGTCGAATCCCTGATTGAGCACCCGGCCACCATGACGCACGCATCAGTGCCGCAGGAAGAGCGCGAGCGCATGGGCATCACCGACGACGTGGTGCGGGTCTCGGTTGGTATCGAGGATGTGCAGGACCTGATCGCCGATCTGGATCAGGCCCTGGCGAGGGTCTAGTGCGGGGTAGTGGATTTACTGCGGAGACACAGAGGGCACAAAGAAACGCTGAGAGTTGGGCGCCACTGTGCAGTACCATGGGGGACTCGGTCCGCTTGTTCCTCAAATGCTCAGGCGCCTCATTCACGGGGTGTTAGGCAAGTTTGGCTACGACGTGATCAGCACGCGCAGGCGATACGCGAGCGACGGGCTGTTTACTCTGCACCTCGACCGATTCCGGGAGGATCTAGCGTTTCGGCGCGCGTACGCCCGTGGCGTACAGGCCGGCTGGGGCTACGATCCCCGGTTCATGTGGCGCGTCCATGTTGCGCTCTGGGCTGCGAAGGCGGCATTGCGTGTGCCTGGCGACTTTGTCGAATGCGGCGTCAATGCAGGCTTCATCAGCTCGGCCGTCATGGAGTATCTCGACTGGCGCAACGCGAACAAGAAGTTCTACTTAGTTGATACCTTTACCGGCCCTGTCTTCTCGCAATACTCCGCGGCCGAGGTGGCTGCCGGGAGAGTGGAGGCCGCACGCAAGGCCCTCGCGGCCGGAGCCTACGTGACGGACATCGAACGGGTCCGAGCGAACTTCGCCGAGTGGCCGAATGCCATTGTTGTCCACGGAACGGTACCTGATGTGCTGCCCAGCTTGCCGGTCAGCAGCGTCGCGTTGCTCCACATTGACCTGAACTGCGCGGGTCCCGAACGCGCGGCGCTCGAGTATTTCTGGGACCGGTTAGCTTCCGGGGCTCTCGTTCTCTTCGACGACTACACCTATCTTGGGCAGCAGTGTCAGGGCGACGCCATCGATGAGGCCGCGCGACAGCTCGGCACCACCGTGTTATCACTACCTACAGGTCAAGGCTTGATCATCAAGTAGCTTCGTTTCCGCCACCCTGGCCACGACTCAACTTCAGAAGCTGAGTCGCAGACCCAACTGGACGGTTCGCGGAGACCGCGCGCCCAGAATCGTGCCGAAGTCGGCTGCCCCGAGGGTGTGCCCGGGGAGATCGAAGTTGGCGTGATTGAACGCGTTGTAGAACTCGCCCCGGAGATCCACCCGATATCGTTCGGTCACCTCGAACTCCTTGGCTACCGTCAGGTCCACAGACTGCTGAAACGGCCCTCGAAGAACCGACCGCGGAGCGTTGCCAAATCGGAATTGAGCGGGATTGCGAAACGCGCCGGTGTTAAACCAGCGCTCGAGTGATCGCTGCGCCCCCGGCAGTTCAGCAGCACCGACGAGGTCGGGTCGCAGAGGACCGGCGGAAAACGCGTTCGTCGTATTCGCCAGCGTCGTCACCGTAAACGGAGCGCCGGCCTGCCAGGTACCGAAAGCGCCGAGCTTCCAGCCGCCGCCAACAGTGTTCAGATAACGATTGGACCTGATGCGAGGCACTTCGTACAGGATGCTGAGGACTGTACGGTGTGGAACATCGGTGCCGCTGAGCGACTTGTCGAGCCGCCGGTTGTAGGCGTCCATGTAGCTCTGCGGATCGCCGTATTCGTTCGATGACACCACGTCGTCCAGAAACTTCGAGAATGTGTAGTGTGCCAGAAACGAGAGTCCGCGCGCGAAGCGCTTCTCGGCCCGTACGTATCCCGCGTGATAGGTCGAGTTCCCGATCGCGGGGTTGATGACATAGACGTTGCTGAACTCGGGGAAAGGCCGGCGGGCCTGGGCATCGCCGGGTCCCATGAGTTCCGGCGCGACCTGGTTGAGGCTGAGATCGTTCGCCGTGAGATGGTGACTGACGTTCGCGATGTAGCCGACTTCCACGACGGTTTCATGCGCCACCACGCGCTGGATGTTCGCATTGTATTGATAGGAGATCGGCGTCGGCCGGTCTCGCTCGAAGAAGCCGACCGAGGTGTACGGTCTTCGGCCCAGGGGCACGGCTCCGAAGCCGGCATCGAGCGGTGGGCGCTCGAACGCCGGGAAGCCGTTGCGGAGTTGCATGGCACTCAGCAGGTCGGCCTGCGGCACAACGAGCGATGCCGCAGTGGAAAAACCTGTCGAGGCGGTGTCGCCGATCGTGTTGCTGACCGTGGGTCCGTAAAAGACGCCGGCGGCGGCACGGATCACGGTCTCAGACTGGAACGGCAAGCGGTAGGCGAACCCGACACGCGGCCCGAAGTTGTTCCAGTCCGTGTTGAAGGCCTGCCGCGGAACGCCGTCGCGGCCGGAGACCGTCACGATTCCAGGAGTTCCGGAGACGGGATTGATCGCGCTCAGATCGAACGAATTCTGCCGGTTT
>JAEHDI010001080.1 GCA_016880505.1 Bryobacterales bacterium
GACGATCCGCTGGGGGTGACAGCGGCGTTCAACCTGAACCTGCTGGCGCGGATCAATCGCGAATTGGGCGGAGACTTCGTCATCCAGGAATTTACGCACGAGGCTCTTTACAACAGATCCAAACGGCGCATTGAGATGCACTTGCGGTCACGTCGCGACCAGGAGGTGTTCATTAGGGACGCCGGAATCGCGGTTCGATTCTGGCGTGGAGAGACCATCTGGACGGAGTCTTCCCACAAGTTCGAGCTTTCCGAGGTCAGGACCCTGGCGGCAGACAGCGGCTTCGACTGCGTGAGGCAGTGGGTGGACCAGGAATGGCCTTTCGCGGAGAATCTCCTGATCGCCGGCGTCAAACGGGGTTCAGACGGACGAGGCTCGCTGGCGGATATCGAGTGCACGGTTTGACGGCCTCCGCGAACATGAACGGCGATGCCGAAGGGCGTAACGGTCAGGGCCCGATATTGGAATTCCGAAAGGTGTCGTATCGTGTGAGGGACCAGTGGGTCCTTCGCGACATCACACTCGCGGTAGACGAGGGCGAAACCTTGGTCTTGTTGGGACGGAGCGGCGCCGGAAAAACCACGCTTCTCAAGATGGTCAACGGACTTGTAAGCCCGACAGAAGGCGAGGTGCTCTTTGAGGGCAAGGCAACCGGACGTTGGGATCTTATCCGGCTAAGAAGGCGGATCGGCTATGTGATTCAGGAAGTAGGCCTCTTCCCGCACCTGACAGTGGAGGATAACGTGGAACTGGTGCCTCGACTGGAGGAATGGACTCCAGAGGTGCGAAGATCCCGCGTCGAACTGCTGCTGAACTCGGTGGGACTTCCGCCGGATCAGTTCGCTGCACGCTACCCCCGGAGTCTGTCGGGGGGACAGAAGCAGCGAGTGGGGGTGGCCCGTGCCCTTGCAGCCGACCCGCCGTTGCTGCTGCTCGACGAGCCGTTCGGCGCTCTCGACCCGATCATGCGCCTGGACCTGCAGCGGCAGTTCACAATCCTCCGGCAGTTCTTCAGAAAGACCGCCGTTTTCGTAACGCACGACGTGCGCGAGGCCCTGACGATGGCGACTCGCATAGCGCTGCTAAAAGAGGGCAGACTCCAGCTTGTGGCAACGCCGCAGGACTTTCTGGCATCCCAGCTTGAGGAGGCACGCGCATTTCTGGCCTGCCTCGATAATCTCGGGGGGCATGATGACGCGATCTCTAGCCTCTGACGTTTTCGCTCTTGCGCTGGAGCACGTCTGGCTAGTGCTCATTTCGGTCTCCGTTGCGGTCGCGCTGGCGGTGCCGGGCGGGGTCGTTCTGAGTCGGCGTGCCGGGCTCCGACGTTGGCTGCTTGGCTTCACCAACGTGGTGCAAACCATCCCCAGCCTCGCCGTGTTCGGCTTCCTTCTTCCAGTACCTCTCGTTGGCGGAGTAGGAAAGCGCACGGCGATCATTGCCTTGGTGCTGTATGCCCTCCTCCCTGTGCTGCGAAATACGCTCGTGGGCATCCTTGGGATCGATCCAGCGGTGCGTGAATCGGCCATCGCCATGGGCATGACCGACAGGCAGCTTCTGTTCCAGGTGGAGATGCCACTGGCGGTCCCCATGATTCTGGCAGGCATACGCATTGCCACGGTCACTACCATCGGCACAGCCACCATAGCGGCTGTGATCGGCGGGGGCGGTTTGGGGGTTTTCATCTTTCGTGGAATCGCGATGGTGGATACGGTACAGATCATTGCAGGCGCGGTCCCTGCCGCCGGGATGGCGCTACTGGCAGACGAGGCCTTGGGATGGGTCGAGCACAGATTGTCGCCTGCCTGATGCTGCTGCTGGCGTCCGGGTGTTCCCGGCAGCCGCGGATCGTGGTCGGCTCCAAGAACTTCACCGAGCAGATCATCCTGGGTGAGATCCTGGCGCAACAACTGGAGCGTCGCACGCAATTGCCGGTGCAGCGCAAGTTTAATCTCGGTGGCACCCTGTTAACTCAGGAAGCACTCATGAGCGGCGCACTGGACCTCTATCCCGAATACACAGGGACTGCGCTTACGGCGATTCTGAAAGAGAAGCCCTCCTCGGACGCAGGCGTTGTTTTTCGGCAGGTAAAGGCCGCCTATCATGATCGCTGGCGCCTGGAGTGGCTCCCGCCACTGGGATTCGCCAACACTTTCGCCATGACGGTTCGGGGCGAAACAGCCAGATCGGAACGACTGAAGTCGATCTCCGATACTGTGCGCTCACAACGGCCGTGGAGGCTGGGCGCGGGCTACGAGTTTCTCCAGCGACCCGACGGGCTTTCTGGTCTCCTTCGAGCCTATGGTCTTCGAATCCAGGATTCGCCGGTAACCATGGACCTCGGGCTGCTGTACCAGGCACTCGAACACGACCAGGTGGACATGATTGCAGCGAACTCCACGGATGGTCTGCTGTCAGTGCTCGACGTCAGAGTGCTCCTCGATGATAAGAAGTACTTCCCGCCGTACGAGTGCGCAGCCGTCGTCCGGGAAAGCACCCTGGTGGCGTATCCAGAACTCAGACCGGCGCTCGAGGAACTCTCGGGGCAGATTTCCGAGCCGGCAATGCGGCGGCTGAACTACGAGGTGGACGGGAAGCACCGTTCCGTATCTGACGTCGCAGCCGAGTTTTTGAAGACACTTCCCACGCGAAAGAGTGCCGAATCTCGGCCTTGACGAGGATGAACAGTGCCAGACAGTAATGCGCTTCGGAAGCATCTGCTCTACCTGCTCGGCGGGGGCGGGGCTCACGTCGATTTTGACACGGTGATCGCCGGCTGGCCTGCCAATCTGCGCGGCAGTAGACCCACGGGGATGCCGCACACGGCCTGGCAGCTTCTCGAACACATGCGCATCGCGCAGTGGGACATTCTCGAATTCTGCCGCAACCCGAAACACGTCTCGCCCGAATGGCCAGCGGGCTACTGGCCGGCAACGGATGCCCCACCCAGCCCAGCCGCATGGAACAAGAGCGTCAGCGCCTTTCAGGCTGATTTGAAAGCGATGATGAGTCTGGTCAAGAGCCCTCGCCGGGACTTGTTCGCCAGGATTCCACACGGTGAAAGTCAGACGATTCTGCGTGAGGCCCTGTTGGTGGCGGACCATAATGCGTACCACCTGGGCGAGTTGGTCTACTTGCGCCGCGCGCTGGGCGCCTGGCGGCGCAGCTAGTGCGAGAGTGAGAAGTATGGGTGACTTCCAGCGCTGGCCGCCCCTGCCGTTAAACGAATGGCAGGATACCTACCGCACCCTTCACATGTGGACCCAAATCGTCGGCAAGATCCGCATGACCCTCACCCCGCCCATGAATCACTGGTGGCACGTCACCCTGTATGTCAACTCGCGCGGCCTCACCACCGGACCTGTGCCGTACCCGCTGGGCGTGTTCGAAGTCCAGTTCGATTTCCAGAAGCATGCGGTCCGGATTTGCACCAGTGAGGGCGCCAGCGCCTCCCGGCCGCTCGTAGCGGAGTCGGTCGCCACCTTCTACGGCGGCATTATGGAGTTTGTGGCATCGCTGGGAATCGCAGTGAGAA
>JAEHDI010000140.1 GCA_016880505.1 Bryobacterales bacterium
GATGTGAACTTCAGGCCCGCAGGCATGAGTCCCGAAGAGCTGGCGGACGGCTTCAAAAGGCTGGTGGTGAAGCTGTACGGCGAGGAAGTCACCAACCGGCGCAGAAATGCGTTTCTGAGGCGGCTCAGGGCGCAGAGCAAAGAAAAGGAGGGGGCACATCATGAAAGCCAAACCGGCGATCACGACGCTGTTTCTGGCTGCGGCAGCTTATGACGGAATCCTGGGAATGGCGTTCCTGTTACTCCCGGCCAATATCTTCGAGTGGTTCAACGTGACTCCGCCGAACCATCCCGGCTACATTGAATTCCCGGCCTTGCTGCTGATATCGTTCGCGGTGATGTACGGCGCCATCGCCCGCAATCCGGTGGCGAACCGCAACCTGATCCCCTACGGCATGCTGCTGAAAGTCTCCTACTGTGCCGTGGTGTTCGGCCACTGGGTCCGCAGCGGCATCCCGAACCTATGGAAGCCCTGGGCTTTCGCCGATCTGGTGTTCCTGGTTCTGTTCTATGCCGCTTGGCGCCGGCTCGCAGCGGAAGCGCGGAGCACTGCGTCGTAGCTGCCCGCTCAGGCTCGGAAATTGGGGCGGCTTCTCTCCCCTCTGGAGGCGTCCAGTAAGGCCACCTTAGCGGCCTCTCCACTCTCAGCCTCGGCGGTCATGCGAAGGGCTTTCTATCCGAGACTGACGATTGCAGAAGCTGTCCAATAGCAAGACCGTTCCGAGCCCGATCACCACCACCGGCCACCACTGGCCGAGATTGAAATCGGGCAGGACATTGTTCGCGAGCAACAACCCGCCCGTGCAAATCAAGATCACCGGAGTCACGAGACCGCGCCGCATTTTAAGACCTCCCACTGGGGTATTGATCCCACCCATTAGAAGAAACGGGATCCTGCTGGCCAAAGTTCGGAAGGATTATCGGCAGACGCAATCGAAGAAGACTACGGCGTTTCCAGCCCGATAGGGGACGAAGGCGGCCGTTATCTTCCCCTGTTGTGAGCTCTCACCGAAAGTTCTCCACGAGCATGATGTCGCTCCCCATCTTGTCTCGATTGTCGAAGAGGATTGTCCGTTCGTCTGGGGAGACAGTGACACCCGACGGGGCTGAGAGCTCGAGCGTGGTGATCGTCCGGATGTCGCCGCTGCCAAACTCGTAATGGCGAACCTCGGTCCGACCTTCGTTGTCGAGCTTTCTCGCAAAGTAAATGCCCTTGCGACCAATCACGAAGGTGAGTTCGAGAGGATCCAGGACCTTGGTTTCCTCTCCCCCATCCGCGGGTATGCTCCACAAGCTCACTACACCCGGCCATCCCCTGACGAAGTAGAGCGTCTTGCCATCCGGAGATTCCACTGGCGCGGCTCCCCTCACAGTGGTGTCCACGGCCTCTCCTCCGCCATCGGGCATCTTATATATTCTTCCCCCGCTCTCGAAATATATCCACCGGCCGTCCCGGGACCACTTCGGCCACGCGGCCTGACTCGATCCACTGGTCCAGCGAGCTGGCGGACCTCCATCGGAACTGATGACATAGATCTGCTGATTCCCGTCCGCATAACAGGCGTAGGCAATCCGATCCCCGCCCGGAGACCAGGAACGCTGCCAGATGACCGTCTCTCCCTCGACGAACGTCAGTTGCACGGCGTTGGAACCGTCGGCGTCGCATACCCAGATCTGAGGGGATCCGGAACGGCTTGACATGAAAGCGATCTTTTTTCCGTCCGGCGAGTACTGCGGGTACCAATCATCTCTTGTTGACGAAATGAGCTTGGCCGGAGGGGGAGGCCTCTGCCCCGGAGACGGTACTGCCACCCGCCAGATGTCGATATTGGAACTCGCACTCACATAGGCAAGCCGGTTGCCCTGGCGGGACAGGGCGGGAGACTGTAGGCCGTCTCCAGGTATGTTCAGACGCCGCGGGCTTCCCCGTTTCCCTATCGGCATTCGCCAAAGAAGAAAGCGATCGTAGTTGCTCTCAGAGTCGAAGACGATCTCACTGCCACTCGGCAGCCAGGCTGCACTTAAGTCGTATTCTCCGGCCTCCTTCAGCCGTTCCGGCTCACCCAGAGGATGGTAGTCTTCCGAGAGGCGGAGCAGATAGAGGTAACGGGTATCGAGCCTTTCCTGGCTGAACACCAGAGTGCGGCCATCCGGTGAGAAGGCGGGGGCGGTATCACCCCAAAGCTCAGCCTGGGTTGGAGGTGTGGTAAGCCGCCGCCGCTCGCCAGTCTCTACCGAAAGGAGAAACAGGGCGCCGGGTACAGACCTGCTGCCCTCCCTGGGGTCGGGTATGGGTAAGGCGAGCCATTTCGAGTCAGGAGTCCAGGCGAGGTATGGCTCGCTCAACCGCCATCCCGTTGGTCTCTCCCAGTTTCCCAACACCCGCTCGGCGCCACCCCGTTGTGGGATCCGAATCAGCGCAACCTCCGACGCCGACACATCGCGAAAAAACGCAATGAAGCGGCCGTCGGAAGACCAGACCGGATTGTATTCCTGTGCTGGATGGTGCGTCAGTTGGACCGGTGGCTCCACGCCGATCTGCTTGACGTAAATGTCGCAACTCTTTCCGGGGTCTGCCGGACACCACTGAAAGGCTACCTGCGAGCCGTCGGGAGAAAAACTGGGATAATCCTCTGTTCCGGGATAGCTCGTAAGGGGAACCGCCACAAGGTCAGCCTCCGGCGCGCCGGTCTTGGATCGGACGACCCAGACTCCGGTCGCGGCTGCCGCCAGCACCAACGCAAGTCCGACGGCCCACACCAGCCTGCGGCGGCGCTGCGGCTTGGGCGGCTCCGGCGCTTCCAGCGGGCCGGAATCCAACTCCCGCTTCAGTTCCTCCAGCTCCACCTTCAAGTCGCTCATGTGCTGGAAGCGCTGCGCGGGATTCTTCCGCAGGCAATGTTTGATGATCCGTTCGAGCTCACCGGGGAGTCCATTCACAAGCTGGCTGGCCGCCTTCGGTTCCTCCTTAAGAATCGCCGCCAGCGTCGAGAGTTTAGAGTCGCTCTGGAAAGCACACCGCCCCGTGATCATCTCGTAGAGCACGCAACCGAAAGACCAGATGTCAGTGCGCGTGTCCAGCGGCTTGCCGCACGCCTGCTCCGGGCTCATGTAGGCGATCGTACCAACGATGGCCCCCTCCGCCGTCGCGCCGATCTCCTCAGTCGCCGTACCGCTGAGATCCGAGGCAGGCTCCCTCTCAAGCGCCTTGGCGATACCGAAGTCGAGCACTTTGACTTTGCCCTCATCCGTGACTTTGATATTGGCGGGCTTCAGATCGCGATGGACGATCCCTTTCTCGTGCGCCGCGTCCAACGCTTCCGCTATCTGGACAGCTCGGGCGATTGCCTCCCGCACCGGGAGGCGCTTTCGCGCCAGCCGTTGGGCCAGGGTCTTGCCCGGGACAAGTTCCAGCACCAGAAAC
>JAEHDI010001081.1 GCA_016880505.1 Bryobacterales bacterium
ATCATCGCTCCGGCCGTGAAGTGATGATGCAACGGCACGGTCGCGCGCGCGCCGAAATGGTAGTACGGAATCGCTAAAGCGAACAGAAGCGAGCGCGAGTAATTCCAGTTGAGGTGAGTCTCCACCACCTCCGCCCCGGCGCCCGTGACGAATTTCCCAAAGTCGATCTGGAGATCGCTTTTCTTCGAGGGTTTGTAGCTTACGTAGGCTTGCAGGATATTCCGGAAGACGTCGGGCGCCGGCTCGGTCGCATGAATCACGTCGAACGCCCGCCCGAATCCCAGATCGACTCGGAAACCCAGCGGCTCCGGATCGTGTTGCAGGACCAGCTCAGCCATATTCAGGCTGAACTGGTTGGCATTGACGTCGAAGTTCCTCAACTGGTTCTGTCTCGATTCCGGGTGGTTCAGGTTCAGACTGTAGTACCCGTCGATCAATCCTTTGAACCGGACCGGGCCGACGGACCATTGCCTCGCCTTGTCGTCTTGTGCCTCTTGTGCCTCGGGTTCGGCCGCAACCGATCCCAGAGCGGCGAACAAGGTCAGCGTGGAAACACACCACAACTGTTTCATGGGCGCAAACCTCCCCATAGGGTTTCGTTCGGATGTGCCAGCGCGGAGGATGCGCGCCTGGTCGCCCTCGCGGGGGGCGGAACAAAATTGCCTCATTCTAGGCTGGTTTGGGAAAACGCGCCAATAGAATTTTTCAATTACCCCGATAGAAACGTTTCGTTAGAAGATCCCGGCCCGTGCGTGCAAGATAGTAAGTAACGCCTTGTCTGTGAACTATTTCGAAGAGGTGCTGGATGAAACTTCCGACGTTGTATTTGCCTCTGCTCCTGCCTGTTCTGTCCTACGCGCAAGGTGGGCAGAGTATGGAGGAGAAGCTTGCCGCGCTCCAGGCCGCAACCCAGGCAGCCCAGTCTGCCGGCGATAACGCCTGGATGTTGATGAGCTCCGCGCTGGTGCTGATGATGACCGGCCCCGGCCTCGCTCTCTTCTATGGCGGTCTCGTTCGCAGAAAGAACGTTCTCGGCACAATGATGCAGAGTTTCGTCCTCATGGCCCTTGTGACCGTGCTTTGGGCTGTTGTCGGCTACAGCATGGCGTTTGGCGAGGGCAACGCCATCGTTGGGGACTTTCGGTATCTGTTTTTGAACGGCGTTGGCGCCGAACCCAATGCCGACTATGCCGCCACCATCCCGCAGCAGACCTTCATGGTCTACCAGTTGATGTTCGCCATCATCACGCCGGCCCTAATCTCCGGCGCATTCGCCGAGCGCATGAAGTTCAGCGCGATGCTGCTGTTCATGACGCTTTGGCTGCTCGTGGTGTACTTTCCGATGGCGCACATGGTTTGGGGCAAGGGCGGACTGCTGAACGCATTTCTCGGCGGCAGAATCCCATGCTTTGATTTCGCCGGCGGCACCGTCGTTCACATCACCTCTGGGGTGTCCGCCCTCGTCTGCGCGCTCTATCTGGGCAAGCGCCGCGGGTATCCCCACGAGGCGGTGAAGCCGCACAACCTCGTGCTGAGCTTTATCGGAGCGTGCCTGCTGTGGGTCGGCTGGTTCGGTTTCAACGCCGGCAGCGCCCTGGGATCATCCGCGCTGGCCACCAGCGCCTTCGTCGCCACGCACTTTGGCGCCGCGGCGGCGGCTCTCGGCTGGATTTTGGCGGAATGGCTGAAGAACGGAAAACCCAGCGTGCTCGGCGGCATCTCGGGCTCCGTCGCCGGCCTGGTGGCGATCACGCCGGCTTCCGGCTTCGTAAAACCATTCCCGGCGCTGTTGATCGGCTTTGCCGCCGGGGTGGTCTGCTACTTCATGGTGGCAGCCGTAAAGCACAGGTTCGGCTACGACGATTCGCTCGACGCTTTCGGCGTGCACGGTGCCGGGGGAACCCTCGGCGCGCTGCTCACCGGCGTCTTCGCGACGAACTTGGTCAACAGTGCACTCAAAGACGCTTCCGGACGTCCGATGCCGCTGGGCCTGATCGACGGCAATTCCGGCCAGCTTCTGAATCAACTCATCGGCTGCGCCATCGCCTGGGTGCTCGCCGCCGTCGCCACCCTCGCCATTCTGAAACTCTGCGACGTTCTCCTCGGCGTCCGCGTCGCGGACGAGCACGAGGTCGAGGGTCTCGACCTCAGCATGCACGGCGAGGAAGCCTACAACTTCGAATCGTAAAGAGGACCTGCGGATGAAAAAGATCGAAGCCATCATTCAGCCCTTCAAACTGGACGACGTCAAGGACGCCCTGAAGGAAATCGGCATCGACGGCATGACCGCCACGGAAGTTCGCGGTCACGGCCGGCAGAAGGGCCATAAGGAGGTCTATCGCGGCCGCGAGTATCAGGTCGACCTTCTGCCGAAGATCAAAATCGAGATGGTAGTGCCGTCCGCCCGCATGGAAGAAGTGATCCGGACAATCGTCACAGCCGCGCGCACCGGCAAGATCGGCGACGGCAAGATCTTTGTCTACGATGTCGCCGAAGCCGTCCGGATCCGGAATGACGATCGTGGCGACGCCGCACTCTAGTCCGGAGGCGGACGAGCTTCGCGCCGCGTTCTTCCGGGATGGCGACGCTTTCCCCGTTCTCGCTGGCCGGTCCGCCACGGTCGAAGCGGCGGTCGTGCGGTCCTTCGATGAATTCATCGCGCCCGCGCTTCCCGGGGATGCGGCACTGCTCGCCGTGGGCGGCTTCGGACGCAGCGAGCTGTTCCCGCATTCCGACGTCGACCTTCTGCTGCTCGTGCCTGCGGAGCTTAGTGAGGCAGGGCAGCGCGACGCCGTCTCGCGTTTTCTCCAAAACCTCTGGGATTCCGGTCTGCGGCTTGGCCACTCCGTGCGAACTTCGGCGGAGTGCTGCGAAGTCCACGACGGCAACGTCGAGTTGAGCATCAGTCTCCTGGACCGTCGTCTCCTGGCTGGTGATCCGGCGTTGTTTGAGCGGATGGAGGAAAGACTGCCGCGCTTCTTCAGCGCGCATCGGGACGAACTGTCGCGCCAGTTATGCCGGCTCACCCGCGTCCGGCAGGCCCGTTACTCGGATACGATCTATCACCTCGAACCCAACGTGAAAGAGGCTCCGGGCGGGCTCCGGGACTACCAGTTGGCCCGCTGGCTGAGCCAGCTTCGCAATGCCCAGTCTTACCGCCGGTCAGAGCCGGATCCGTTTCCCGAGCTCGCGAACGCCAGGACATTCCTTTATTCCGTCCGCTGTTTCCTGCATTACAGGACTGGGCGCGACAGCAACCTGCTCGGTTTTGACGCCCAGGAGGAACTTGCCGATCAGCCGTTCTCCCCCGCGAGCGATCCGGCGGCTTGGATGCGCGTGTACTTTCGCCACGCCCGCTCCATCCACCGCACAGCCGCACGCTGGCTCGAGGAGTGCGAAGCGGCCGGCAGTTCGCTCTTCTCGCAGTTCCGTGACTGGCGCTCGCGGCTCTCCAATGCGGAGTTCACCGTGTCCCGGGAGAGCGTCCTTTTCAAATCGCCTCAACTGTTGGAACGGGATACCGAACTCGTGCTGCGGCTCTTCGAGTTCACCGCGCGTCACGGCATCCGGCCGGCGCTCGATTCCGAGCAGCGCATCGCCGAACACCTGTCCGCGCTGGAACAGCACTGGAGCGCTCCCCGGCCGCTCTGGCCGCGGCTCGAAGCAATTCTGTCCCTCCCGAATGCCGCGATTGCGCTCCGCTCCATGCACGAGTGTGGCGTTCTCAACGCCATGTTCCCGGAATGGAAGGACATCGACTGCCTCGTCCTCCGCGACTTCCACCATCGCTACACAGTGGACGAGCACACCCTCGTCTCGATCCAGGAAATCGACGGCCTGCGCGGAAACCAGGACCCGTTGCGGCTTCGCTTTGCGGAGCTCCTTGATGAAATCGAGCGGCCGGAAATTCTCAGGTTCGCCCTGCTGTTTCACGACACCGGAAAGGCAACGGCGCGTGGCCCGCACACCGAGGTTTCCGCCGCTCTCGCGGAACAGGCCCTCGCCCGCATCGCCGCGCCGCCCGATGTCCGGGATTCCGTCCGCTTTCTCATCGAACGGCATCTCGATTTCTCTTCGGTGCTCAACTCCCGGGATCTCGGGGAAGAGGGCACCGCCCGGTTTCTCGCCGGCCGCGTGGAGACTGTCGAGCGGCTGAAGTACCTCACCCTTGTCACCTACGCCGACATCAGCGCGGTTCATCCGTCCGCCATGAGCCCCTGGCGGCTCGATCAGTTGTGGCGCCTCTACCTTATCGCTTACAACGAGCTCACTCTGGAGCTCGACAGCGACCGCATCGAAGCGCCGGCCTCCGATTCCCCCGAGAAAGCGGAATTTCTCGACGGCTTCCCGAGACGATATCTTCTCACCCACAGCGCCCCCGAAATCGAGGCTCACTATCAGATCCGGCAGCTATCGATCGAGCGCGGGGTTGCCGTCGACGTGAAACGGCTCAACGGCGTTTACTCGCTCACTTTGGTGACTCGCGATCGTCCCTTCCTGTTCGCTTCGGTCGCCGGAGCCCTCGCCGGATTCGGGATGAACATCCTCAAGGCTGAGGCGTTCGGCAACCGCCATCGCGAAGTGCTCGATGTCTTCATTTTCGAAGATCCGAACCGGACCCTCGACCTCAACCCCGCCGAAATGGACCGTCTTCACTTCACCGTCGAGCGCGTGGTTCTCGGCAGGATGGACGTGAAAGAACTGCTCGAACGGCGCCCCAGACCCGCTCCTCCCAGCCGTCGTTCGCGCGTCGAACCGCGCGTCTCCTTCGACTCCGTTGGCTCCTCCAGAGCCACGCTGATCGAGATCGTCGCCCAGGATCGTCCAGGTCTCCTCTACGATTTGGCGCGCACGATCTCCTCCGCGGGTGGAAACATCGAGGTGGTGCTGGTCGACACCGAAGCCCACAAGGCGATCGACGTGTTCTATGTGACCTTCGGCGGCGGGAAACTGACATCCGGCGCCGAGATTCCGCTTCGCGAAGCCCTTTTGTCCGTTTGCCGGACTTGAATTAACAAACTTGGTACCGATCTTTAACACCCCATCGGAACCCCCGGAAATACAATACCTGTAGGAGGCGCCTGAAAAACCGCGACCTAACGCAGTCACCGAGCCGCGACCAGAGGGAGCGGTCCTAAGGAACTGAGGGAGCGGCTGCACGCCAGGTTTTTCAGCACCCTGCTGGGAAAGCGATGAACGAAACGCGCGGTTCTGACCGCAGAAATTTCTGTGTCACCTGCATCTATTCGCTCTGGGGATTGATAGGCCTGGCGCTGGGACTTCCGGCAGCCGTATATCTTCTGGTGCCGCCGAGACCCCGTAAAGAGTCCGAGTGGGTGGAGGCCGGAGATGTCTCGCAACTCGAGCCCGGAGTCCCGAACGAGCTTGTCTTCCGCCGCAACCGTGTGGACGGCTGGAAGATCACCAGCGAAAAAACGAGCGCCTGGGTGGTGAAGGTCTCTGACGCCGACGTCGTTGCCTTCTCGCCAATCTGCACTCACCTCGGCTGCGCCTATCACTGGGACGAGCGAAAGAACAACTTCCTCTGTCCATGCCACAGTTCGACTTTCGGCCTCGACGGACGGGTCCTCAGCGGCCCGGCCCAGCGCCCGCTGGACCGGTTTCGGGTCAGGATCGAGAACGGCAGACTTCTGCTCGGCGCTGCGGAACGGTCCACGGAACCGGCATAGACATGGGCCTGAAGCAGAAGGTTCTGAGCTGGATCGAACACCGGACCGGCCTCGAGACCGCTATCCGAAACTTCTTCTATGAGGACATCCCCGCTTCAAGCGGATGGCCGCAAGTTTTCGGCAGCATTGCCTTGTTTCTCTTCCTCGTGCAGGCGTTCACCGGCATCCTGCTTGCTTTCAACTACGCCCCGACGCCCGGCGACGCTTACAACAGCCTGAAGTACATCGTCACCGAGCTCACCGGCGGCGCCCTGATCCGTGGGCTCCATCACTGGGGCGCCAGCATGATGATCATCGTCGTCGTGCTTCACATGATCCAGGTTTTCCTCTTCGGCGCCTACAAGAAGCCGCGGGAAGCCACCTGGATGGTCGGCGTAACGTTGCTTCTCCTCACGCTCGGCTACGGTCTGACGGGTTACCTGCTGCCGTGGGACAACCGTGCGTATTGGGGCACCGTGGTGACGACGCAGCTCGCCGGCAAGGCGCCTGTCGCCGGCCCATACCTCAACCGCCTGCTCGGTGGTGAAGGCAGCATCGGCGTGGTCACGTTCGCGCGATTCTACGCGCTTCACGTCCTTCTCCTGCCTCCGCTCACCATGTTCCTGATTGCGCTCCACGTTTACCTCGTTCGCAAACACGGCGTGGCCCCGGCGCCCGGCGACACAGGGCCGAGAAAGAAGTTCTTCCCCGAGCAGGTGCTGAAGGACACCATCGCGATCTTCGCCGCCTTCATCGTCCTGTTCGTTCTAGCGGTCGCGGTGCGCGTTCCCCTCGATCGGCTCGCCGACCCCACCGACACCACCTACATCCCGCGTCCCGACTGGTACTTCTTATTCCTCTTCCAGTCACTGAAGTTCTTCACGGGACCGCTGGAAGTGGTCGGCAGCGTTGTGCTGCCGGGGCTCGCCGTCCTCGTTCTGTTCCTGGTTCCCTTCATCGACCGCGGCAAAGTCATGAAGCTCACCCAGCGGACCTACGCGGCCGCTGTCGTCGTGCTGGCCGCCATCGGCTGGGCCGGCCTGACTGCTGCCGCCGTGGCCACCACACCCAAACCTCAGGAGACACAAATCGCCGCAGGAGTCGGGGAATGGCGGCAGCTTTCCCCGGAGGAACTCGCCGGCATTGGCTACTTCCGGCAGGAGAACTGTACGAGCTGTCACAGCGTGGGCAACGGCGGCGCAAAAGTCGGGCCGGACCTCGCCAGGATCTCCATCCGCAAGAACGCTGGCTGGATGATTCAGCATTTCAAGAATCCGTCGAAAATGGTGCCCGGCAGCTCGATGCCGCCGATCCAGCTTTCCGATGCGCAGCTCAACGCGCTGTCGGCCTTCCTTCTCAAACTGACGCCCCAGAACGCGCACGCGCTGGAGTCGGCGCCGGTGTTCGCCGTGCAGGGCGCGCTCGTGTACCAGGCCGCCGGTTGCGGCGCCTGCCACCGGGTGAACGACGTCGGCATGAAAATCGGGCCTCCGCTGAACGGACTGTCAGAGCGCCGCACTCGCGAATGGGTCGCGGAGCACTTCCTCGATCCGCAGAAGCTTTCCCCGGGCACCGTAATGCCTCCCTACCGCTTCACCCCGAGGCAGATGCAGGCGATCACCGGCTACCTGATGTCTCTCTAGCGCGGCCGATCCACTCGCGCTTCACTTGAACCCCGCCGGCGGGCTTTCGTATCATGCTTGCTTGGCCGACACATTGAACTCCTCCCTGGAACTTCCCTCTGCCGGAGGCTTCACCATTTCCGAAATCAGGCAGCAGCCGGACACGTGGCCCGTCACCTTCGAGCGTGTCCGCAAGGCCCCGCTCGGACGGGTGTCGCCCCCGGTCATCACCGGGGCGGGCACGTCCGCCTACGCCGCGATCGCCATTGAGTCGGCCTGGCCCGGTTCGCGGGCGATCGCTTCCACCGAGCTCTTATTCGACTTTGAGGAACCGCTGTCCAGCCTCGGCACGGTCGTCTCGCTCGCCCGCTCGGGAGACAGCCCCGAATCCGTTGCGGTGGTCAGGAAGATTCAGAAGCGGTTGCCTTCCATTCGCCACATCGCGCTCACGTGTAACCCGCACGGCAAGCTCGCCAACTGGCCGGGCGTGGAAGCGGTGCTTCTTGACCCGCTCTCCAACGACCGCAGCCTGGTGATGACCAGCTCTTTCTCGAACCTCGTGTTGGCAGGCATCGCGCTTTCCCGTCCGGCGGAGCTGGAGCAGGCGCTGCCCGTGCTCTGTGCCGGCGCCCGCACGGTGCTCGGGAAGTATGAGGCGGCGGCGAAGGCTCTTGCCGCCAAGCCGCCCGCTCGCGTCGTGGCGCTAGGCTCCGCGCCGTTGTTCGGCGCGGCCCGCGAGGCGACCCTCAAGGTGCTTGAAATCACCTCCGCGCGGATCCCGGCGATCCCCGAAACCTATCTGGGCCTCCGTCACGGACCGATGAGCTTCGTGAACGCCGAAACGCTCGTGCTCTGCCTGATCTCCTCCGATCCGAAGCGCCGTCGCTACGAAATGGATCTCGTCAATGAGCTGCGCGCCAAGAAAATTGGCCGGCTCGTGGGCCTGGCGCCCGCGGACGCGGACACTTCCGCCTTCGATGAAGTAGTCACCACCGAAGCCAGTTCTTTGCCGGACTACCTGCGCACGCCGGTCGAGATCGTCTTCTGCCAGTTGCTGGCATACCATCTGAGCCTTCGGTTCGGCCTCGACCCCGACAACCCCAGCCCCGGCGGCGTCATCAACCGCGTCGTCCAAGGCGTCCGCATCTACGAAGACTAGCGCACTTTTTTTTCGGGGGACGGGCTCAATGAAGCTCTCCCGGTCACCAATTTTCCACCCCTCGATTCCCCCGCGTTTCAGCCGTTTGCCCTTCGGAACAGCGATCGGCTCACCAGCCGCGCTCATATGATGAGATCGAGATAAGGTACACGCGGGCAGCCCCCGCAAATGAGGGGAATTGGGTTTGTTTGGTCAACACTGCGGCGCGGACGAAACCGACCGCCGGAACCGATTGTCGCCGGACCACTTCCGGGACAGACCGAAAGTTTCGCCTCCGGCCTGCGTCCCCCGCGAAAGCGGGATCTGCCGCTCAGAAATGGACGCCGCCGCTGCAGAGCAGGACTTCGCCGGTCACGTAGTCCGACAGCGGCAAACAGAAGAACAGCACCGAACCCGCTGCCTCCTCTACCGTCCCCAGCCGCCCCAGCGGGGACATCGCCCGCAGCGCTTCCAGAGCCGCCGGCTGAACACCCACCGGGATCTGCCGCCCGCGGATGTCGATCGCCGCGCCCTCCTGTCCGAGCGGTTGCGTCAGCCGCGTCTCGATGATCCCGAAGCCGACGCAGTTCACCGTCACGTTGTACCGGCCCCATTCCTTGGCCAGCGTCTTCGTCAGCCCGATCACGCCCGCTTTCCCGGAGGAGTATCCCGCCTGCCCGGCATTGCCGTCCACGCCTGAAATCGACGTGATGTTCACCACCTTGCGCATCACGCGGCGCCCCTCGGCCGTCTCGCGCTTGGCCGTCTCTCGGATCCATCCGGAAGCGGCCCTCAAAATGCGGAACGGGGCGGTGACGTGGACGTCGAGCATCGCCTGGAACTGTTCGTCCGTCGTCTTCTGGATCACGTTGTCCCAGGTG
>JAEHDI010001082.1 GCA_016880505.1 Bryobacterales bacterium
GACCGCTCGTCGAGACGCCGGGTTGGTATTTCCGGACACGCGGGCGGCTCGCGCTGAGGGCCTCCGGGTTCCTCGCATTGAGCCGATCGTTCTGGGTGCAGAAGGTCACATCGCCGTGCCGGATGTTCGCTCCCGATCGCGTGACTACGTTCATCATGCCGCCCGCAGCGCCGCCAAACTCAGCCGACGTCGCCGTTCCGGAGACGCGGAACTCCTGCACCATTTCGAGACCGATCGCCACCCGGTTTCCGCCGGTGGTTTCGTCACGATTGTCGACGCCGTCAATCAGCAGGCTGTTATTCCGTCCCCGCATGCCTGCGAAGACGAAACCGCTGTCGGGCAGGGCGCTGCGCGCACCGGCGGCGGGCCGCGGCGTGCCCGCCGTCCCCGACGGCGCGACACCGGGCGCGGTCAGGACGAAGCTCAAGTAATTCCGGTTCCGATTCGGCGCCTCTTCGATCCGGTCGTAGCCAAGCGCAACGGCGGCGGTGGTCGCTGTCACCTGAACCGCCTCGGGCGCTTCATTCACATCGACCCGCTCGATCACAGGCGCGGGGTCCATCTGAATCCTGTGAGCCGCCGTCTGCCCGATCGAAACCAGAAACGGGCCGACGGAAACCGAGGCGAATCCCTCTTTCTCGAGACGCAACTTGTACTTGCCAATCGGCAGCCCGAAGAACCGGAATCCGCCCCTGGAGTCCGTTTCTGCATACCGCGAGGCCCCCGACGCCTCCTGGCTGGCTGTGACCCGTACGCCGGCGACGAACGAGCCTGTGCTATCGGTCACCACGACCTGAATGGAACCCGTGGTGGTCGGAGACTGCGCCGCGAGCTGTGCCGTCCAAAGCAGGATCAGGCCCGCAAGCGCCCGGCTCGCCTTGTCATTTCCAACCCGCACCCGGCCTCATCTTCGCAGCGAGTTTCTCGAGCACATCCATCGGGACGGCCGCCTGGAGCCGCACCGTCCGCTCCTTCTGGGTGATCCCGATTGCATCGTAGAACCGGAGCATCTCGGGCTCGTTGTCCGGAACCGTAAGCCTGCCCATCCCGACCAACCCCCGAAAGGCGTCGTGGATGAACTTCGCGTCCTCCGCCGTCCGGCCGACCGCGTCCGCATTCAGACTAAAGCCCGATCTGAGATCGACTCCGGCCGACGCGCTCTCGACCATCGAAAGGAGGCGGCGGAGGTTGGACATATTTCCCCGCTCTGGAATCGCCTTCGCAAGCGCCGGGCTCAACCCGAAGGTGACAATCCACAACTGGCTGTCCTTCGGGATCGCCTTCATCCGCGTCACAAGCATGACCGGAATGCCTCCGCCGCCTTGTTGGCGGCGATCGATGGCGCTCTGAACTGCCCGGGTTGCACCCGCAGCGGCGGTTGTTGCGTCGAGGAATGCGACCGACCACTCGCCGTTGTTGATCAGCGTTTGCCCCCGGTGAGCGGACTTGCGGGCGCCCTGCTCTGCCAGCAGTTTTTCGAGCTTTGCAGGCGAGAATGCGCCACGCGCGAGGAACACGGTGTCCTGCCCATCCGATGCGACGAGCAGCTCGCGGATGTCCTTCCTGGGATCGAAACCGGTATCGCGGGCGAACCGGTCGATTGCGGAAGAATCTGCATCGTTGCCCCAGAGTTTGTACGCAGCAGTCGCGCGCACCTCCTCCATCCGCGTTCCTGCCAACATCACGGCATCCTGCGGGACCAGCTTCGCCAGCCCTTCGTCGATCTTCACGGTTTCGGGCGCCCGGGACCGGCAACCCGCGAACGAAAGACCGAGCAAGAGGAGACACGAAATGGCCCGAAACCGCATCAATAATCCCTCCGTGAGAACAGCACCAGACCGGCCGACAGGGCCGCCAGACCGAACAAAGCCGAACTCCAGACCGGCATCCACGTCTGGATAGACTTGCCCATCACAAGGTCGAGCGTCATCCTCCCGAGGTCGAACACCTTCGGCACCATGTAGTAGAGGCCCTTCCAGAGCGCCCTGGTCCATTCCGACGAGAGTAGCCGTTCGGCCAGCTTCGTCTGGGCGAGAACCGGACTCATCAACATCAGACCGAAGGCGACCATCGCCGTAAGTGCGGCGCTTTCGAACAGCACGCTCACCAGCACGATGAGACAGAGCAACACGGCAAAGATGAACGTCGCGGTCAGGATCGTCCACAGAAACCCGGGACGCCAGACCCCGGTTTTCCATCCGAGGATCAACCACACGCCCAGTACCAGATAGGCGATATTGACGGCCACCACCAGCAGGTTGCCGGCGTAGCGCCCCAACAGAAGGCAGTAACGCGGCACCGGCTTCGACAGCAGCGTCTCGATCCGTCCCGCTTCCAGCATCGTCGGAATCAGTCCGGATGAGGCAAAGACCGCCAGCGCCATGCCCCACGTGTACAGAAACGTCGCGATACCGGCGTGCAACCCGCGCACGAGCTCGTCCACTTCCCGCGCCTTGCCACTCGATTGACCGAACAGCGAGATGGTTGCCCGGGCGCCTTCGATCACGTCGATCTTCAGAATGAACAAGAAGAATAGGATCAGAGCCGTCGAGAGACCGTAGAAACCCCAAAACACGAGACGCGCGAACGCCTCACGGAACGTGTCCCCGATCAGCGCCATTCCAACGGTTCCGTTACGCACTCACGGTCCTCACAAACACTTCTTCGAGCGTGCTTACGGTTCGCGCAACGGCCTCAATGTCGCACCGCTCCGCTCGCAACGCATCCACCGCCTCGTTGGCAGCTTCCCGCGTCGCATACTGGAACTCGAACAGGCCGTCCCTGGTCGCGCATGCCGAGGCCTTTCGGCGCAGTTCTTCGACAAGCAGCTCCGGAACGTTCACGGCGGTCACGCGATAGCCCCCACCTTCGGTCAGGTCTTTCACTTTTCCTGTCAACGCGAGCCGGCCGCGGTGGAGAATCGCCACGTCGCGACAGAGAAGCTCAACTTCAGCCAGAAGGTGCGAATTGATGAAGACCGTCACGCCTCGTTCTTCCAGCCGTTGCAGGATGTCCCGGATTTCCCGGCGCCCGATCGGGTCCACTCCGTCCGTGGGCTCGTCCAAAACCAGCAGTGAAGGCGAATGAAGCATCGCCTGCGCCAGGCCGAGCCGCTGAAGCATGCCCTTCGAGTACTTCCGCAGCCGGACGCCGCCCCACGCCTCAAGCCCCACCGCCGCCAACAACTCGGGTATTCGTTTTCTGCGGTCGCGCCGGTCCATGCCGGACAGCGCCCCAAAGAAATCCAGCATCCCCGCGCCTGTCATGTAAGCCGGGAAGCGATGATTTTCCGGAAGGTAGCCGATCGGGCGGCGGCTCTCGGCTTCGCGGGCGTCGCGGCCGAGGATGCGAGCGCTCCCCGAGGTCGGGCGGACGACCGCGAGCAGCATCTTCACGAAAGTCGTCTTCCCTGCTC
>JAEHDI010001083.1 GCA_016880505.1 Bryobacterales bacterium
CCCGGGGAGGGACGTCCAACTCGACCAGCTTCTCGATCGCTAGGCAGTAGACCAGGTTGTTGCCGACCGTGTTCAGGTAGTCCATGCGGTCGGTCATGACCAGGGCCTGGCCTTTTGCTTGCGGACCAGCGACGACCGGTCGGCTCCTCGGGTGCTGCTCGCTGACATCCAACTGGAGTGGTACGCGGCAGCTTCCTGAGGTAGCATGTTCGGTGTTCAGAAGTTGAATGCGATAACCCGGTTCTGGAGTCGATCATGAAACGACTGGTTCTTTTCCTTCTCCTAGCTGTTCTGGTTCTTCCTGCCGCGGATCTCTATCGCGGCAAGGTGTACGGCATTTTCGATCCTCTGCAGGTCAGTGAGACTCCGCTTTCGATCACCATTTCGGGCGGGACGTTCAGGTACACCATTGATCGCGCCACCGGGCAGATCACGTCCGTCAAAGCCCTCGGCGACGAATTCGTCGCCGCCGGCGGAGCCTTTCCAAACCCGTATGTGGGGCTGATGCCCGAAGACGATCCCGGTGCGCGCCGCGAGGGAGGCAAGGAGCGCCCGCGTTACGGGTACGAGAAGTCTGTCGAGATGCGCCCGCTGTTGTGGTCGGGCGATCTCACGGACGCACACCGCTTCGACGCAGCGAAGGGAAAGGGTATCCGGACTGAGCTGGTGCGCTCTGCCGTGGACTCCGTCGAGGTGCGCTCCAGCGGCCGGTATGGGGAAACTCCGCTCTCGTGGGCCATCAACTATCTCATCGACGTGGACGGCTTCACCAAGGTCACTGTCACACTAAGCACCGACAAGGCGGTGCAACTGCGCTGGCATTGCTTCAACCATGCCGTCCTCGCGAGAAACGTCATCCAGTACCTGACAC
This sequence comes from Bryobacterales bacterium, assembly GCA_016880505.1. Classification (GTDB taxonomy): domain Bacteria; phylum Acidobacteriota; class Terriglobia; order Bryobacterales; family Bryobacteraceae; genus JAEHDI01. Next base: position 872 of record JAEHDI010001083.1, read on the forward strand.
GGGTCAGCGACCCGGAGCGGCCGCCGATTGAGGTCCGGCCACTGCCGACCGTATCGATCGGCGACGTGCAGCGCGACAACCCCATCCTCGAGTCCCACTGGAACGCCTTCTTCCACCTCGCGAACCGCGTAACCGGCATCGAGTTCTCCAAGCAGGACTTCGAAGACCGTTACAGCGGTTACAGGGATTCCGCGGTCATTCTCGAAAGCGGGACGTCGGTGGACACGGGCGCCGTCGGGACCAAGGACGGCCGCACGCTCCGGGGCTGGGATTCCCGCGGGAAGACCAATATCTTCACCCAGATCTACCAGCGCGAGCAGGGCCTCGAGGTGGAAGAGTTCGATATCCGCAACGCGACGTTTCCGTTGAATCCCGGCGACGTGCGCACGCGCGTGTTCTGGGTGCAACCCACCCCAGCCAAGCGTCCGCGCAACGATCTGAACAGCCTGCGGGTGGTGTGGCCAGGACCTCATCAGATCGTCATGACACGCTGGCGCGGCAGGCAGGAGCCGTGGTCACCGCCGGACGACGAGCAGGTCAAGTTGTGGGCGCAGATGGGCGTGAACCTTATCGTCGGCGGGGCTGACTACTGGTCGGGCGACTATGCACGTCCACTTGCGCCGGAAAAGATCCGCCATTTCATCCAAACGGCTCACCGATACGGCATTAAGGTCATTCCGTACGTGACCTTTACCGACTTCAATTTCACGGCGCCTGGCTACCAGGAACATGCAGTGGAGTGGATGGCTTCAAAGAGCATCGAGTACGCCAACGAGACAACGCTCATGTGTTACAACGCCGAGGGCTGGAGGGACCACCTCGAGAAGCAGTGGGACCGATTGCTCGCCGAGTTCGACTTCGACGGTCTCTACATTGACCACTGGATCAACATCCGGTACTGCTGGAACTCCCGGCACGGATGCGGAGGTTATCTCGGCAGCTTCGCGACCGACGGCTATCACGACTTCGCCAGGCGTGCGCGCCGGGTGGTTGCGCGGCACACCGACGGCCAAGGTGTCATGCTGCTCAATGCCAACATGTTGCTGTTTTCCGGGATGGTTCCCTGGTTCGATATCCGATTGAACGGAGAGAACGACGATCCACTCAAGATGCGTGAGGAAACGATCGTGACCACCTGGAACGGCTGGGGCCAGGGCATTCAGTCGCTTGCCATGTGGCGGCCGCAACAGGACACGCGGTCGATGATCAACCTGATGACAACGTTCGCGATCCCGTTCCGCCTCGGGCGCGGTACCATGCCCAAGGGTGTGGAGGAGTGGAGGAATTCGGAGGCTCCGGAAACCGCGCTCGCGCGGGAATTCTGGGGCATCTGGCGATTCTTCGGCGTGAATGGAGCGGAGAAGTTCTCCAGCTTCGACGTGGGAGGTGTGCTTGAAATGACGCAGCCGGGCTCGATCGTGAACGGTTTCGCGCGCGACGGCCGCGTGTTGGCCGTCATGGGCGTGCAAGGCGGGAAGGGCGTTCGGGAGGAAAAACTCCGGATCCCGTCTCCTTCCCGGCTGGGCCTGAAGGACGGTCCGCGGTACCGCATCGTTGACCTGCGGAACAATCGTTACGCCGGTCCGGCACGGAGCGTCGCCGAACTGGCGGAGGTTCCGGTACAGTTGACCAACGACGATCCGCTGATTTTATTGATCGAGCCAGAACGCAAAGGCCCGAGGCTGGTCTGGTTCCGCGGCGCCGACAAAGTCACCGCGGGTTCCAAATTCGACTTCAAGGTGAAAGCCGTGCCCGGTTCGCCCCTTGAGCTGTATGTGGATGAAGCGGGGCAGCAGATTCGACCCGTCACGCCCGGTTTCGACCGGAAGGTGGCCTGCGACTTCGCCGTGTTCTCGGGAACGGTACCCGACGACGGCGTCGTCAAGTTGACACAGTAGCCGTCGCTTGGCCGGGGCAGTCCGG
>JAEHDI010001084.1 GCA_016880505.1 Bryobacterales bacterium
CCGGGTGCCACCGTCGGCCTGGAGAACATCGCAGTCCAGGATGATCGTCTGCTCGCCGAGCGCGGTCAGGTCGACTACGGACCGCAGCGACCGTCCGATCAGCCGCTGGATTTCCTGCGTCCGGCCGGAGGGCTTCCCCCTGGAAATCTCGCGCGGCGTTCGCGTGACGGTGGCGCGCGGAAGCATCGAATACTCCGCCGTCACCCATCCTTTCCCGCCGCCCCGGAGGAATTGCGGCACCGTCTGCTCCACGGAGGCGGCACACAACACCCGTGTGTTGCCGACCTCGATCAGGGCGGAGCCCTCGGCGGTCCTCAGGTAGTCGGTGACGATATGCACCGGGCGCATCTGGCCCGGCAGACGGTTATCCGATCGCATTGCTTAACCCGATTTCAGAATGGCGTAGAACAGCAGGGACAGCAGGACGATGCCGATGACGATGAGCGCGATACATGGTATTGCTCCGCCCGGCTTCTGGCTCTTCTTCTTTCTTCCCGCCAGCTTGAATTTACCCATGCGCGGTCGATCCTATCGTCTCAAATCCGGGCGGTCCTCAAGTGCGCCGCAGCCTGGTGAAAGAAGTCATCCAGCCGTTTGAGCGTGTCCTCTTCCAGGTCCTTTACCGTGATCGCCACCACGGGACGGCGCCTCTCCGCGAGCGCGAGTTGTGTGGCAAGGAACTGCGCGCGGTGGTAGTCCGCCGTGTATTCCGCGGCGGGCAACGCCTCCTGTCTGTCGGCAATCAGCACCGTGGAGAAGCATTTCCCATGTCCGATGATCATCTCATGATACGAGTGATTCATCGCCGGTCCCTCATAGATATCGACCGGGAGCTTCAGCCGCGAACGGAAGAGGGACTCCGCGGCGCGGTCCAGCCGGGTTCGCATCCGCCGCCCTCGGGGCGAGTAACGCATATCGCCGAAGAACGTGAGCTCCGCGTAGTCCACTTTTCCCTCGCCGTGCAATTGCTTCACGAGGTGCGCGTAGAGCTGCGGCGCCTCCATGCCCGTAGTATCGCCGGCGGTCCCGGCGTGACTGTGATGGAGTGTAATCGCTCCGCGCCATTCGATCCGCCGGTCGGACTTCATGAAGCTCTGCCACGCCCGGCTCTTGTCGATTCCGCCGGCGTTCCGCGCTTCCGAGTAAATGCGGTTTGTGATTGCCTTGTAGAGTTCGACGCCGGGCTGCGTGACGAAGTTCATCTCGCGCAGGTATGCGACCCCGAAGACTGTGTAGTGAATGAACTGCATGTACCGCGAGAGTGGGGTACCTTCCGGCAGCGCAAGCACGGCCACCGGATACCCTGAACGCCGCAGAAGGGAGACCTTCCTCGTTTCCTCGTCACGCGCGCCCTTCATCTGGACGGCCAAAAACGACCTTTGCCGAAGGGGGTCTTTGGGAGAGCGGTAGTTGGCGAGTTTCGGCCGATCCTCGATGACGATTTTCAAGCCGAGTCTTTCGCACTTGCCGAGGCTCTCCTCGAAGTTCTGCTTTGTCCAGATGGAAGCGCCGGCCCATGGCTTGGGCAGCAGCAGCGTCAGCTTGTCCCGGCCGGCCTTCCCCTGGGCATGGATGAACGCCGAGAGCCGCCATGCGGACCGGATCTCCTCGTCCGAGAGGAACGTGCCCTCGATCCACCCGCGCAGATCCGCCCGGCACAGTGCCAGCGGGTACAGGCTCCCACGAGTCAGCGGGCTGCTATGACGTCCGGCCGTAGTATTTCCGTTGTCGAGCTGCAACTCGACCCGCCGATAGCCATGCTTGCGAGCGAACCGGTCGAGCAGCGAACCGGGCAGCGTCATGTAGAGGAAGTTCGGACGGCTGTCGATGCCGTGCTTCTGGTACAACGCCGCAAGTTTCTCCAGGTTGATCACCGGCTCGTACGACGTCATGCCCATCGCCATGCCGACAACCAGCGAGCTTCGCAGGGCATCGGCGGTGGTCAATCCGGACCGCTTCCGCATGTCCTCGAGAATGTGTTTGAGCTTCGACGGATCTGTTGAGTCGAGCACGTAACAGCGAACGCCCCGGCGGAGCAGTCCGGCGGCGTTATACATGGATTTGTCTTCGGCCGAACCTCCCATGCCCGCCCAGACCAGGAACCGCAAGGGCTTATTGTGGCGTTCACGGATTCGCTGCTGGATCTCCCGTACCTCGGCGGTCACCAGTTGGGCCCACTCGGGATGCCGTTGCGCCTGCCAGCTCAGATTGAACACACCGTAGGAGTATTTCGTGACGAGGCCGGTCTCATCGGACTCGGTCCCAATCCTCGCCAGCAGGTCCTTGGCAGGATCCAGTATTGCGGGCCCGTCGCGCCGCACTTTCGCATCCAGCGACCGGAGCCGTTCCAGCACCCGCTCTTTTTCGAATCGTTCAGCGTAACTTGCGGAGGGTGGATTGTCGTGGAACAGCGAAAGAAGCACCTACTCGTTTTAGCATATAAGGCATGCGCATGAGCCGCCGCGATTGTCTCCTGCTTTCCGTTGCCGCCGCAGGTTGCGGGCGGTCTGAGCGTCCGCCGGACGAACTGCTTCCGATCTCGCCCGGAGAGGGTTGGACACGGAGTGACGCGCGCACCGCGCCTCCCGCGGAAGCGCCGGATACCGTCCGGCAACTTGGCCCCCGGCGCGTCATCCACGCCCGTTACAGCGGTCCCGGAGACGTCGAGGTCACCATCTACGAGATGGGCTCGGCAGTCAGCGCCTTCGAGCTGAACCAGAAGTGGCGGGTCGCCGAAAACACGGTACATTTTCACCACGGGCCGTATTTGGTGGTGGCCGAGTCGGGCGGCGCCGGAAAGCCGCGGCTGTTCGCGTTC
>JAEHDI010001085.1 GCA_016880505.1 Bryobacterales bacterium
AGCTTCGCGACGGCGACAAGTCTCGCTACCTGGGGAAGGGCACGAAGAACGCAGCCCAGAACGTGAACGGCGAAATTGCCGTAGCTATTCAGGGCATGGATGCGGCCCGCCAGGAGGAAGTAGACCGCAAGATGATCGCTCTCGACGGCACTCCGAACAAGGGACGGCTCGGTGCGAACGCGTTGCTGGCGGTCTCCATGGCAGCGGCGCGAGCCGCTGCGGCCTCGCAGCAGGTCCCGTTGTACCGCTACCTCGGCGGCGTGTCGGCGTCGATCCTGCCGGTGCCCATGATGAACATTCTGAACGGCGGGGCACACGCCGACAATTCCGTCGACGCCCAGGAATTTATGGTGTCGCCGGTGGGCGCCCCCAACTTTGCCGAAGCGCTCCGGATGGGCGCGGAGATCTTCCACAGCCTGAAGGCGGTTTTGAAGAAGAAGGGCTACTCGACGGCGGTCGGCGACGAAGGCGGCTTCGCGCCCAACCTCAAGTCGAACGACGAAGCGCTGGAGGTGATTCTCGAGGCGATCGAGAAGGCGGGCTACAAGCCGGGAGTGGACGTTTGTCTCGCACTGGACCCGGCTGCGAGTGAGTTCTACGATACCGGCAAAGGCAAGTACATCTTCAAGAAGTCCGACAAGAGCGAGAAGAGCCCCGAACAGATGGTGGAGTTTTGGGCGAACTGGGTGCGGCAGTATCCGATCATCTCGATCGAGGACGGCATGGCCGAGGACGACTGGAAAGGCTGGAAGCTGCTGACCGACACGCTCGGTCCGAAAATTCAGCTCGTGGGCGATGACCTGTTCGTGACCAACACGTTGCGCCTGGCGCGTGGAATTCAGGAAGGGATCGCGAATTCAATCCTGATCAAGGTGAACCAGATCGGAACGCTGACCGAAACGCTCGAGGCAATGCGAATGGCCGCGGCCGCTGGCTACACCTCCATGGTGTCCCACCGCTCAGGGGAAACCGAAGACACGTTTATCGCCGACCTGGTGGTGGCCACTGGCGCCGGACAAATCAAGACGGGCTCGGCAAGCCGCACGGACCGTATCGCCAAGTACAACCAGTTGCTCAGGATCGAAGAGGAGCTGGGCGCCTCCGCGAAGTACGCCGGCCGGAAGGCGTTTAAGCAGTTGGCGATCTGAGGAGCGCCGGCACAGACAAACGCGGAGAACAACTGGTATGTACAAACTCGTCTTAATTCGACACGGGGAAAGCACCTGGAACAAGGAAAACCGGTTCACCGGCTGGACCGACGTGGACCTTTCCGAGAAGGGCGTCGGGGAAGCCAAAGACGGCGGCCGGGTGTTGAAGGAGCAAGGCTACACCTTCGACATCGCCTACACATCCGTGCTGAAGCGTGCCATTCGGACCCTGTGGCTGGTGCTCGATGAAATGGACCTGATGTGGATCCCGGTGGTGCGTGACTGGCGGCTGAACGAGCGCCACTACGGCGCATTGCAGGGTTTGAACAAATCCGAGACGGCGGAGAAGTTCGGCGAAGACCAGGTCAAGATCTGGCGCCGCAGCTACGACATCCCGCCTCCGCCGCTCGAGAAGAGCGATCCGCGCTGGCCGGGGCACGACGCGAGATACAAGGGCCTCGGCGAAGATCAGTTGCCGCTCACGGAGTGCCTGAAGGATACGGTGGAGCGGTTCCTACCCATGTGGCACGACGTGATCGCACCGGTCGTGCGGTCCGGTAAGAAGGTCTTGATCGCCGCGCATGGCAACAGCCTGCGCGCGCTGGTGAAGTACCTCGACAACGTCTCGGACCAGGACATCGTCGGCCTGAACATCCCGACCGGCGTGCCGCTCGTGTACGAGCTCGATGCCGACCTGAAGCCTATTCGCAGCTACTATCTGGGCGACCCCGAAAAAGTGAAGGACGCCATGGAAGCCGTCGCCAGCCAGGGTAGGGCGAAGAAGTAAGGGCCGGGCGGGATCCCGCCAGCGTTTGCCTTACTTCTTCCCGGTACGGCTCCACTCCCGGATCGCCGCAAGCTCGCCGGCAGGGATATGGAGGAACTCCAGGAATTCCTGGTGTTCCTCCGGCGCCATCTTTTCGAACTCCTTATGCCACCGGTGCATGTCCGCTTCGGTGAACCCCGAAACCTTCATGATGGAAACCCACTTCTCTTTATTCAGCACGTCTGACCTCCGGAACGAATGTTTGTTGAGGATCGTGATGATCGCCCGCTGGTGATGGCGAAGCTGCTCGATCTCGGCATCCAGTTCCGTCAGCCGCCGTTTCAGGATCGAGGAAGCGTCGCTATTCGGGCGATTCGAAAATGTTACGAATATCGGCTTAGGGAAACGCCTGCCTTGCGGTAGACGCAAATCTGTCGCAGGCGGGCCATCTCCCTGTCGCCGTAGCGCCGGTAATTGCCGCTCGTACGCCCGGCAGGTTTAAGCACGCCGATCGATTCGTAATAGCGCACGGTGCTGCGGGACAGGCCGCAAGCCCGGGCCAATGTGGACACAGTCAACATCGTCCTTCCTCCACTCTGAACCCTACAGTTATAGACAGGTCAAGCGCAAACAAAAACCCGGGACAGTACACTCATTTCCTGTTTCCGAGTCTTGTTCATCACGGCTCGGTGAGAAGCTGTAAGCCTGGTGAGTCTTGCCCGGCGTAGCAGAGAAGACGTCGCGACGAGTGATGCCACGGTGAGTGATATGATGCGGGACATCGATCGCCACGGCGCAGGCCAGGCGAGCCTATCGATGCGATGCGTGGAGGCGGGCGATTTCGCATCCGGTCCCCGATGATCTAACGGAGAATGTGCGATGAATTCATCGAAGCTAGCGCGCGTTGGATTAGTCATGGCACTCGGTGCCGCTCTGGCTATTCTGTGGTTTACCACTGTGGTGCGCCGTGAAAGCGGTGTGTTGGTGCTTTGTCTTGGTTTGTTGTCGCTTGGCCTTGTCTCTGCCAGTTCATTATGCCTGCTGTTTGCGTTGGCCAGATTTGTTCAAGCTCGACATCCCCGGTCCAAGTCCACCGACGCTCCGGCGCCAGTTAGCATCGATGGAGAATATGTAGCCCGGTACGCTTGGTCAGATCGCGCAATTGCTCTGGCGATTGCGGGATTCTTCGGCGGTCTGACAACGTTGTTCTGGCTGCGATCAGCGAGGCCTCAAACGACCATAGTATGCGGGCTCCTGTTCGTTTGGGCAACGTTCTACGCGGCGCACATCACAGGAACACGCATTCGATTCACGCGCCATGGTTTCGTTGCTCGGATTTCTTGGCTTCGAAACGTCTCTGAACCATACGACGGGGTCGAACGTATATCTAGGCGGCCAGGCACTCTAAGAGTCCAGTTCTCCGACGGGCCGATCACTGAAATTCCATTCGGGCCTGGGTAGTCCAGATGTTGTCATTGCGCGTCTGAAGGCGCAGTGTCCGGAGTCGGTTCATTTGGAAAATTGAGCTGGAGTGTTAGGGACGGCACATAATCGCAAAGGGAGTCCCTGCACCTGGTTCGCGGCCCTACGCCGACGTCACGAATCCACAATCGTGCAAAACGAAATACTCGGCGCTCTCGTCTCCGAGCACCCACTTCGGAGCTGATCGCCCTTCCTAATCCGGAACGGCGGCGAGCCAGTAGCCGGGGCGGGTCTGTATCTTGAGGTCGCGGCGGACGTTACCGGACGATCCGAAAATCTGCACCTGGATCTCGTGGAACCCTGCCTCCATCTTGTTGTTCGGCATGTAACTGACGAGGTACTGGCTGTGCAGTTCCTCGCCGATCCGCGAGAT
>JAEHDI010001086.1 GCA_016880505.1 Bryobacterales bacterium
CGTCCGGGAGCGCACGGGGCAGTTCGCGCGCGGCCCCGTGTTCGCCGTCCTCGTGTGTATCCTTCCGCTCGCGGCGATTGTGCTCGCCGGCGGCTTCTTTTCGGACATCCGGAAAATCTACACTCCGTTGCCTTACGGGAGCGGCCGGCTGGCGATGCTCTCGTATGCCGGAGGACTCGGATACCCGCTTGGAGTCCCTGCACAAGACCTGCTTGTGTGGCGCGAGAGAAGCAAATCGGTTGAGGGGCTGGCGTACTACGTCTCGCGCCCGTTCAATGCGCGAAGGGCGCCGGAGCCAGGCGAGGAGCGCGATGCACAAGTCTCTCCGGACTTCTTCCAGGTACTCGGCGTTCGCGCACTCCTCGGCAGGACGCTCCAGCCGGAAGACGCACCGGGAGCCACCACCAACGCCGTGCTCAGCCACTTCTACTGGCAAGAACGATTCGGAGGCGACGCCGGGATCCTCGGTAAGACGGTAACACTCGGCGAGCGGCGGATGAAAATTGTCGGTGTCCTCCCGGCCGAGTTCTGGTTCCGCTCCCGCAATATCCATTACTGGACGCCACTCTGGGAGATCGAACCGAAAGACCGGCGGCTCCGCCTGTATGGCGCGGTCGCGCGCCTCCGGCAGGGTGTGACCATGGAACAGGCACAGGAGGAATTGCGCCGGCTTGCACGCGAGCACAGTGGGGGCTCGCATGGTGCGGGTGTTCGGCTGCTGCCGGTGGAGCACCCTGGCCGGGCTGCTATGCGCACGTATGTAGTAGGGCTGGTGCTCACACTGCTCTTGGCGGCAGTGATCGCACTGGCACAGATCTCACGTGCTTGGTGGGTTTCCACCGAATGGAGGCGGCGTGCCACGGCAATCCGGTACTGGACCTTCTTCTCTCTCAAGACCGTTTTTCCGGCGGCGGCATGGTCGGCGCTGTGCGCACAGACCGTCGCGGCGAACGCGGTCAGCCTGAACCCGGTGCTTGGGCTGAGCTTGATCATCAGTATTCTCTATCTGCTCGGGCTGGCCGGAATCGTGCGCTTCTCGTACGTGGATCAGCGGCTGCGGTGCCCGGTTTGTCTTCGAAGTCTGGCCATGCCGGTGACGATGGGTTCCTGGAGTAGTTGGCTGCTGGAACCGGCGAGCACGGAGTTTCTCTGTGAGCAGGGACACGGTTCGCTCTATGTTTCCGAAACTCATTCGAGCGGCACGGAATCGGAGAGGTGGGAGGACCTCGATGACAGTTGGAGGGACCTGTTCAAGAAGTGAGCAGGGGGCGCACGCTGGGTGCGCCCCTCAGCAGAGAGCTACCGGGGCCGTGCATGCGGGCGGGTCAGCCCGTTAAAGGGTCCTGGAACACCCACGAGATTGCCAAGCCCTAGGCCGAGCAAACTGCCCCGGCTTGCGACAGTGATGCGGTCCTCTTCTCCATAGAAGGTAATCAGCGCAGGCTTCAGGTCTGCGGAGAACGCTTCCGCCGACTTCTGGCGCTCCGGCGCGAGAGCGCCCGTCACTCCGAGTCCTTCGACAACCGGCGCAAGGGCCGGTCCGAGGTTGTGATAGAGCAACCCGGAGAAGTCCGAGTGACCGTCCGCCGGGAGCAGTGCCGCAAAACCCGACGAACGAGGCAGCGTGTAACCCATGCCACGGCTCTGGATGGCCCGCTCCAGCAGTTCCCGGCCGGCGCCGGCCAAGAGGTAACCGTCCACGAACGTATAGTGCAGCTCAGGGAAGGGCTTTGCACCCGGGACGATCACGGTGTACCAAGTTCTGCCTCCGGCAACTTCCCGGCGGATCTGCACAGGCGGCCGTTCCTGCCGCATCGCTTCCTGGTTCGCTGCCTCGATCAGCTTCTCGAGCGCCGCCTGAAGCCGCTGCGGCTCGTAGACCTCGATTGCCAGTTTCCATGACGGGACCGGAAGCACCGGGCCGTCTAACGCGAAGGCAAACTCCGCCCCCATCGGGCCGACAAGGTCTTTCTGAATGCTCAGTCCAAGCTTCGTGTCGGCCTCCGTGAAATCCTTCTTCGCGTCTGGGTTCATCGCAAGGACGTCCTCGATGACGGCGGAAGGGTTCTTGATCAGAAACGCGGCGGCGAAGTTCGCCTCCGGGGAGACGAAATCGAGCGCGCCGATCGGTCCCGCAGCAGCAATCCAGGACGCGATACCATGGCGCGGGCCAACGAAGCCGAGTTCGGCGTGCGTGCCTGTCTTTCCGGCAACCTCACGTTGCTCGACCACAAGATACTTCATCTCGTTGAGCCCTGCAGGGGCCTTGTCCCGCCCCGGCACGATACGTTCAAGATCGGCGCTGAACAACAGACCCGCGCCGTCGCGGTACGCGGCAGTCACGCGGGTACCGAACGGAGTTGAGGCGAAGCCGCCGGATTGATCGGCATCCGCCAGGGCCGCCACCGCCTTGAGAGCCGCCGCGCTGGGCGAAAGAACCAGCAGGTCCGGCCGAAGCAACAAGTGACCGCTCTTCTCAATACCGGGGAACTCTTTTTCGAGGAATTCCCGCAGGCCGGTCCTCTTCACCTCGGCGAGGATGACAGGGTCCTGGAGTTTTCCGCTGGCATCGACTGCAGCAGCGATGACGACTTCGTCGCCCAAATACTCGCTCACCTCGCGGATTTTCGAAATGGCTTGATCCAACTCGGCGGCCCGCGCGCCGCCGTCCGTCTTCTGTTCCCACCACTCACGCAGGACGGCGCTCTCACGGACGCGCTGTTCGAAGATCTGCTGCGCTTCTGTGAGAGCCTGTCCGAGGTTGGGAACGGCGGCGTACACGGCAGTCTCCGCCGGCAACAGGCCGATCAGCCGGCTGGAATAGCGGACACCCGGCAACCGCACTTCCAGAAGCTTGTTGCGGAGGACGGCGAACTCCCGCAGGAGCGCCATGTGTTTTTCACGGTCCCGGCTCCACGCGATCTCCTCTTCAAGCGGGACGGGCGAGAGGCTTTCGCTGCTGGCGAATTGATCGCCGGGCCGCAGCACGGCAACCTTACCCTGCTGTGACACCCGCACCTCGCCTTCAATCACTGCCACTCGCGACCCCTTGATACCGCTGTTGACGCTGAACACGGTGCCGGTCACCGCGACCTTGCAGTCCCGGGTGTCCACGTACAGGTGTCCGAACCGCCGCTTCGCCGCCTGGACAATCACGCTGCCACGGGTCAGACGGACGGTGGTGTCGCTGCGCGTGCCGCTGACGGACAGGCCGGTGCGCTCTCGCAGTTCGACGAGCGAACCATCAGCCAACCGCACAACAGCGGCTCCGCCGGCAGTTCGGATTTCCGCGCTTGCAGGCAGCTCAGTGCCCGGTCCGACACGTTCCAGACCGCTGGCAGCGACTCGATAAAGCTCACCGTCGGCGGCCTGAACCGTCACGCGGCCGCGGGACGAGCCTGAACGGTTCCACACCTCCCACGTTCCCAGCCCGATGGCGGCTGCCAGGGTGGCCGCGATCGCCCATCGCCAGACGGGGAGCGCCCAGGGGCGTGGGGCTGGCCGGGTGATTTGAGCCGTTTCCCCGGACGCCGCCTTCCGGCAGACGACACACTCATGAAGATGGTCCTTGAGCAGAAGCGCGCGAGCCTCGGACAGCGTGCCTGCGCGATATTCGGGGATCAAAGCCTGGAAGTCGGCGCAGTTTCGCAACGGCGAGTGCGCGGACAGACGTGCCAGCACGCGGGCTCCGGCACGATCCGCTGCAAGGGGTTCAATTCGCTCGTCGCGGATGCCTGCGATAACGTTGTCGAGAATGGAATCGGACTTGTTTTCGTCGGAAATCATGACTTACCTCCCTGGAAGGAGCGAAGCTCCCGCTCGAGCTGATCGCGCGTCCGGCTGATCGTCACGGCGACCGTGCCCGGCGTAGTCTCGAAGATGCGAGCAACCTCGATGTTGTCCATCCCTTCGAAGAACCGGAGGACAAACATCCCGGCGGCGCGCGGGCTCAGGCGACCGATGGCGGCCCGGAGCCAGTGACGAAGTTCAGTGGACGAGCGTGCACGATCGGGAGCACGGGAGGGATCCTCTGCGAGCCACGCAGCAACCTCTTCCAGCGGTACATCCGAGCCGCCACGGCGCGCCTGCACGACATCGAGCGCGGAGTTCACAGCGGCGCGATAAAGATAGCTTTCGAGGCTGCTGATGGGGTCGCTTTGGTCCCGGCGGAGGAGGCCAAGGAAAACGGTTTGCATCACATCCTCCGCATCGGCGGCATTACCGGTCACCCTGCAGGCAACACGAAAGACGTAGCCGTGATGCTCACGGAACACCTGTTCGATGTCCGCTACTACGGCGTTGGCCGGGTCGACTGGGCTTGCGGTCGCTGTTGCCACCGGATTCCTCCCGTTTTGCTCTTCATTCATGAGACGGCTCCGAAGGCCGATTCTTAGCAGCCTGTTCTGGGAAACGGAGACTGGGAGGAAAAAGTTCCTGAAACGTCCGATCAGCCGACAGTCACGAGCGGGATCTCGAGCAGGGCACTGAGCTTCCCTATGACATCGAGATGGTGTCCGACGCCGAGTGCGCAGTGGTGGGTCGGCCCCTCCGCGCACCAGCGATTGATGAATTCCGCGGGCGGCAGTCCGAAACGTAAGCGTGAGTTGGTGTTACCGATGCGTAGGATCGGGCCGGGAAGCGACTCGCCCTCGGCGCCGATGAGCTTGAAACCTCCTTGCGCCGTCTGGGTGAGGCCGAGGATGGTAACCGGTCCTGGCTTAACCTTGAACTCCACTGACACCCCGTCACCGCGCTTGCCGTGGTAAAGCCCCAGGCCGCGGAGGACCGGCTTTTCGTCACTGATCGCGAGGTGCCCGGGGCCGTCGTGCCCCATCAGCAGGAAATTCTCGCGGAAATCCATGGCGTAGAACTCGGTGTACGACCCACCCGCGCCGAGGCGGTCCAGCATCATCATAGCGATACAGGTTTTGAGGTCCCCCTCCCCGCTCGCCGGGATGCCGCGCGCGGTCAGCAGAGAATTGCCGAGAATCATGCCCGCTCCGAGGCGCTCATACTCATTGCCGTCAAGCCCGCGGTAGTAGTACGTGAGACCGTCGAGGTCGAAGTCCTCGACGAGGTGGTCAAGGCCGGCGGCGACGCGTGCCGCCCACCGGAGGTCGTCCGGGGCGACGCTCCCGTCCACCTGAAACGCTTCGCGGACGGCCCGCAGTTTCTCCTCGACTTCGTCCTCGCCGGCGTGCGCGGCGTGAAGCGAGAGATCGCACATCTCGAGCACTTCGACATGGGCTCTGAGCTTCGCATGAACCATGGTGAAGTCCGAGTACATATCGAGCATTCCCGGGTACGTATGGCCGAGGAAACCGATGCGGCTTTCGCGTATTGCGCGAGTGACGGCGGCGGCACGGCACCAGCCGGCGATCTCCCGCCACGCCGCATCGTCTTCGAACAGCACGCCGGAAACGACATGGAACGGAATTGAGGAACGCGCAAGCGCGTTCGATATCTCCGGAACGCAGCACGCCGAACAGTTTGCAAGCCACTCGCCGGTGTCGGTGTTTGCGTAATCGAGCGCCGGAACCGGCTGGAGGTTGAGCACGACGACCGGCGCGCGCGCCTGCTGGATTACCGGCAGGACCTGTGAAGAGGTGGCGTACGTTCCGACGTAGCACAGCAACAGATCGACCTGCTCCCGCGCAAACTGCTGGCCGGCATGGCGCGCTCGCTCCGGTGTGTCGACGAGGCCGGCAGAAACCAGCCGAGCGCCGAAGGAAGCGCAGCGAGCCTCGACTTCCGTCTGGTAACCCTCCAGCCGCTCCTTCAGACCGGGAAACTGCGGCCAGTACGCCGCCAGACCGATACCAAAGATTCCGACCCGTGCACCCGTGACTTTGTGTGCCTGCATCTTCCTCCCTCCGTTCCCGTTACACCAGGGTCCACGGCCTCATCTCCTCACCTCGAAGCCCCCTCGCAGGCGGATGTCCGCGCTCGACGCGCCGACCATGACTTCATACCCGCATTCCTCGACAATGCGCTCGAAGTTTGACTTGAGGTGGGCGAGGTCGGCCGAGCCCAGCTTCAGCGTGACTTCGCGTTCCTCTCCCGCCGCGAGGCTGATCTTGTCGAATTTCTTGAGTTCCATCACCGGCATCGTGATCAGGCGCGAGTTCGTGCGGAGATAGAGCTGAA
>JAEHDI010001087.1 GCA_016880505.1 Bryobacterales bacterium
ACTTCCACACCGTCCTTACCCAGATCGCCCCAGTCCTTGATGCCCTTCGGGTTTCCCTTGCGAACAAGAAGTACGATGGTCGAGGTGTAGGGCGAAGAGTTGTTCGGCAGACGCTTCTGCCAGTCGGCGGGAATGAGGCCACCGTTCTTGTAGATTTGGTCCACGTCGCCGGCGAGCGCCAGGGTCACGACATCCGCTTCGAGGCCGTCGATAACTGCACGGGCCTGCTTGCCTGACCCGCCGTGCGACTGCTTAATCGTGACATCTTCACCGGACTTTTCTTTCCAGTGCTTGGCGAACGCGACGTTGTAATCGGCATAAAGTTCGCGCGTGGGATCATACGAAACGTTGAGCAATTCGGCGGCATAGGCGGCGCCGGCAGTACCGGCGATGCTGATCGATGCTGCGAGGGCCAGGGCCGTGCGGCGGGTGATTTTGATTAGAGACATGTCGTCCTCTGTGGCAGGTGTTGAACCTGGAGAGGACGCTAGTGAGAGATGCCGGTGTGCCGAACCAAGAAGAACTGCTGAGCTTATTCGGCAGGCGTACTCTTATTATCGCTCTACTGAATACCGTCCGAAACTTATCTCCGGCCGCTAAAAGCTTGATTCGGCGACACAAAGAGCGCGTTCTTGGGCCGCAGAAATCGGACATACTGATGGAGGGATACAGTGAGTTACATCGACGGTTTTGTGATTGCGGTCCCTACCTCCAATAGGCAGAAGTTCATTGAACATGCGAATATCGCTGACAGCGTAATTATGGAGTTAGGCGCGACGCGCATCGTGGAATGCTGGGGCGACGATGTCTCTGCAGGCAAACTTACAGACTTCCGCAAGGCGGTGCAGGCGACGGAGGACGAGATTGTCGTCTTCTCTTGGATTGAGTGGCCCGACAAAGCAACGCGCGACGCAGCCCATGCAAAGATGGTCGAGTTGATGAATGATCCGATAAAGGCAGATCCTCGCATGGATCCTGTAAAGACTCCGATGCCTTTCGACGGCAAACGTCTGATCTTCGGAGGCTTCATCCCCCTGGTGGATCTTCAGAGCAAATAAATGGGGACGGCGCGCCAGCTGATCCGGCGCGGCCTCGGACAAGTCACGGGTGGTTTACGATCATCTAGCTGAACATGGCTGCGGAAGACATCACTACCGAGCTTGCACGCAGCCCGAGTGCATCCCGCTTCACGAAGCGCCGCCATGCCCCAGCCAAACCCGCGCGGGCTCAAGCCGGTTACGACGTCGTTCCTGTTGGTGATGGTCGATCTGCGCTGCGTGTGCTTGCGGAACTCGAGCGTGTCGACGTTCTATTCACGGACGTCGTTCTGGGAGGCGAGTTGAACGGCCGGCAGGTTGCGGAGGAGGCGAAGAAACTCCGTCCCAATTTGCACGTGCTGTTCACCACCGGATATACGCGTAATGCGATCGTCCATCATGGCCGTCTGGATGCCGGGGTCAATCTGTTGAACAAGCCATACACGAGCCATGAACTCACAGACAGCGTGCGGCGGCTCATGGATCGGTAAAGCAAAATTAGACCCAGACAACCATTATTCTACAGCAGGTTATGACCAGCAAAATGCGCCAGCCCTTGTGTCCACAATGTGAGTAAATGGCGCTCCCTAGGGGAATCGAACCCCTCTTTCAAGAATGAAAATCTCGCGTCCTAACCGATAGACGAAGGGAGCAGCGCGGGGTGGTATAGGGGGGTTTGCCGCCGAGTGCAAGCCGGGTCGAAACAAGGCGTCAGAACGCCGCCTCAACCCTGCCGGCGGGGGTCTGCGGCGTCCTCGATAGTCAACTCGATCTTCTCCCGCCCATTCCAGGTGTCCCGCTTCAGCGAACCTGCAACATGAACCGGCATTCCCCCCGTATTTTGCAAAAGGTCTCCCAGCGGCTGCCCGACCGCGCGAAAGGCTACACCCTCGAGCCGTGACCCATCAGTCGCTTCTAGAACACAGCGCAGATGCGCCTCGCCAACCTGCTTGGCGAATTTCACCCGCACCGACGGAAACGCAAACCGCGGCTGAGCGTTGCCTTGCCCATACGGGCCCGCCCGCTCGATGAGGTCCATGAGCGCGTCCGTCACGCCGGATGGTACCAGCGCGCCATCGACCTCGAGCCCCACCCGCGCACGCGCCGCCGAAGCTGCATCCGCGAGTTCTCTCGCGAAATACGACTCGACCGATCCCAACCGCTCCCGCGCGACGGTCAAACCCGCAGCCATCGCGTGACCGCCGCCCTTCTGCAACAGTCCCGCAGACACCGCACCACGAACGGCCGCGCCGATGTCCACCCCCGCGACGGATCGCAAGGATCCCGTTCCACACTGCGTTCCCGATCCCGCCTGCTTCTCCCATGCAATGACACAGCTCGGCCGGCCGAACCGTTCCACGAG
>JAEHDI010001088.1 GCA_016880505.1 Bryobacterales bacterium
GTGTAGTCCACCGCCTGGCGAAAGCTGCGCTGGGTGGCCTCCTTGTAGACCTTGGCGCAGCGCGTCTCCTCACCGCTGCGCACCACGTAGACCAGCGCCTCCTAATAGAATTTCCGTGGATCGTTTCTATTTCGACCATAACGCGACTACCCCTGTGTCCGCGGAGGTGCTGGAGGCGCTGGTTCCGCTGCTGGGGGAGGTGTATGGCAACGCGTCGAGCATCCACCATTTCGGTCAGGTGGCGAAACAGCGGTTGGAGACGGCGCGCCGGCAGACGGCGGCTTTGATCCACGCGCGGCCGCAGGAAATTGTTTTTGTGAGCGGCGGCACGGAGGCCGACAACCTCGCGATTCTCGGCGCGGTGCGGCGGTCGCCAAAACCGCGGAAACACGTGGTGACCACGGCGATCGAGCATCCGGCGGTGCTCAATGCCTGCGGCCGGCTCGAGCGCGAAGGCGTCGAAGTGACGTATATCCGCGCCGGTTCGGGCGGCGTGGTCGATCCGGACGACGTCCGCCGCGCGCTGCGGTCGGACACGGTGCTCGTATCGGTGATGCATGCAAACAACGAGCTCGGGACGATCCAGCCGGTCGGGGAGATCGCCCAGATCGCCCGCGAGGGCGGCGCGCTGATGCATTCCGACGGCGTGCAGGCCGCCGGGAAGATTCCGGTGGACGTCGCGGCGCTCGGCGTGGACCTGTATTCGATGAGCGGGCATAAGATTTACGCTCCGAAGGGTGCGGGCTCGCTCTATATCCGCAAGGGGACGGCGATTGAGCCGATCCTGTTTGGCGGGCATCACGAGCGCGATCGACGGCCGGGGACGGAGAACGTTCCCGGAGCGGCGGCGTTCGGCGCGGCTGCGGAGTGGATTCGAGCGAACCTTTCGGGCGAGGCGGTGCGGGTCGGTGCATTGCGCGACCGTCTGGAGCAAGGCATTCTCGCGTGCGTGCCGCACGCGTACGTCAACGGCGCGGGCTCGCCCCGGACGCCGAATACGACCAACATCCGGTTCGATGGGATCGAGGGAGAGGCGATGGTGATCGCGCTTGACCTCATGGGCTTCGCCGTTTCGAGCGGCGCCGCCTGCTCGAGCGGCGCGGTGGAACCGTCGCACGTGCTGACCGCGATCGGCCTCTCGGCCATGGACGCGAAGTCGAGCTTGCGGTTCTCGCTCGGCCGCTCGAACACGGAAGAGCAGGTGAACGCGCTGATCGGGGCGGTCGCCGAGTCCGCCGCCCGTCTGCGCAAGCTTTCGCCGACCTATGCCTGAGAAGATCACCGCGGTTGCGATGAGCGGCGGAGTCGACAGCTCCGTGGTTGCCGGCCTGCTGCGCCGGCGCGGCGAGAACGTCGTGGGGCTGACGATGCAGCTATGGAACCAGCGGCGGCTGCCGGAACTGGCCGGGGAAACCGCGACGGGCCGCTGCTGTTCGCTCGACGACGTCTACGATGCACGGCACGTTGCCGAGACGCTCGGCATTCCGTACTACGTGGTGAACTTCGAGGAGCGGTTCGAGAAACAGGTAGTGCGGCCGTTCATCGATGACTATCTCGCCGGACGCACGCCGATCCCGTGCACGCTTTGCAACAACCACATCAAGTTCGACCAGTTCCTCGAACTGGCCGATTCGGTGGGGGCGGAGAAGATCGCCACCGGGCATTACGCCAGAGTTTCCCGGGACGAGAAGACCGGGCGGTACCTGCTGTGGCGCGGCGCGGATGACGCCAAGGACCAGACGTATTTTCTGTTCGGGCTGAGCCAGGCACAGCTTGCGCGCACACTCTTTCCGTTGGGCGGGTACACCAAAGACCATGTGCGTGGAATGGCAGAGGAGATGGGCCTGCCGGTGGCCCGCAAGGGTGACAGCCAGGAGATCTGCTTCGTCCCAAACGGCGACTACGGCGCGTTTATCGAGGCATACTTTCGGGAGCAGGGAATTCCCTCGCGCCAGACGCGTGGCGAGATCGTTGGCGCCGACGGGCGTGTCCTCGGGGAGCACGCCGGGGTGCACCATTTCACGGTCGGCCAGCGGCGCGGGCTGGGAGTGGCGGCGGGCGAGCCGCTCTACGTGATTGCCACCGAGCCCGCCACGCAGCGCGTACTCGTGGGCCGGTCCGAGGAATTGTTCCGAGGCACGCTGTCTGCACGGGACGTGAACTGGTTTCCCTGGGCCTCGCTTTCGGAGCCCATCCGCGCGAGGGTGAAGATCCGGAACAAGCACGCTGCCGCCCCGGCGATGGTGTCCCCAACGGGCGACCCGGCCCGGATCGAGGTGCGGTTCGACGAGCCGCAGCGCGCAGTCACACCGGGACAAGCGGCGGTCTTCTATGACGGCGACCTCGTGCTGGGCGGCGGCTGGATAGAATAGACGCTTGCCCGGCCGCTCCGTTTTCCGCGACAGCGTCGAATACGCACTGGCTTCCATTGTGCTGAAGTCGCTGGCATGTCTGCCACGTTGGCCGGCGGAACGGCTGGCACGAGGTTACGCGCGGCTTCTGGACCTTGCTCTCCCGCGGTTGCGCCGTGTGGCGCGCCGCAACCTGTCGATGGCGATGCCCCGACTGTCCGATGGGCAGCGAGAACGCGTCATCGATGGGGTCTTTCGCTCCATTGCCCGGCTTCTCGTAGCCTTCGCGCGATTTCCTAGGATCGGACGCGAGAATGTCTCAGAGTGGATCCGGTACGAGGGCTTCGACCATTTCGAGGAGGCCCTGGGGCGCGGCAAGGGCGTGCTGTTCGCGACGGCGCATCTCGGCAACTGGGAATTGAGCGCGTTTGCGCACGCGCTGATGGCGGCGCCGATGCACGTGGTGGTCCGGCCGCTGGACAATCCGAAGATCGATGCACTCGTAAGCAGCTATCGGAAGGCATCCGGGAACCACGTGATCCAGAAGAAGGACTTCGCCCGTGGAATTCTGAAGGCGCTCTCGGCGAACGAAGCGGTGGGAATTCTGATCGATCAGAACACCGGCCTGGAGGAAGGTGTCTTCGTCGATTTCTTCGGAATCCCAGCGTGTGCCAACCCGGGGATCGCGCGCCTTGCCGCGCACAGCGGCGCGGCCGTAATTCCGGGGTTCGCGCTCTGGTCCGAGGTCGAGCGGCGGTACGTCCTCCGCTTCTATCCGCCGGTAGAGATCACGGGGGACCCTGCCGCGGACACGCAACGGCTTCAATCATCAATCGAGGCCGTGATCCGGGAGCACCCGGACCAGTGGCTCTGGATCCACCGGCGCTGGAAGACGCGGCCGGAGGGCGCGCCGGCGTTGTACTGAACGAACTGGCAGCCTGACTCCTACGCTAAAATGGCTCCCCAACTATGCCGCGATCAGTTTTAGTCGCATTCTTCGTCTGCGGATTTGCGATCTGCGGACTTGCTCAGCCCAGGCAACCGTCTGGCCCGTTGCGCCCGTCGCCGTCCAATCCTCGCTACTTCACCGATGCTTCGGCGCGCGCCGTCTACCTTACGGGAACCCATAACTGGAACAACTTCGTGGATACAGGGCACCGCTCGCGCATCGGAGAGCCGCCGCCGGCCTTCGATTACGGCCAGTTCCTTGATTTTCTTCAGGCCCACCATCACAATTTCTTCCGCCTCTGGCGATGGGAATCGCCGAAATGGACGGATGACGAGCCGGCCGGCGTCGCCTACAACGCTCTCCACCCGTGGCTCCGCACCGGACCGGGCCTGGCGCCGGACGGCAAGCCGAAGTTCGACCTGACGCAGTTCGACCCGCAGTACTTCGACCGCATGCGTACGCGCATAACCGCCGCCGGCGCTCGCGGCATGTACGTATCCGTGATGCTGTTCGAGGGGTACGAAATCCAGTTTTACGACGCCTGGAAGTGCCACCCGTTCAACCGGGACAGCAACATCAACGGGATTGATGCCGACACTAACGGAGATGGCCGCGGCCTGGAGTACAACACGCTCGAAGAGAGCCCCATGGGCCGGAGAGTGCTGGAGCTGCAGGAGGCGTATGTCCGCAAGGTCATCGAGACTGTGAATGACCTGGATAACGTCCTTTATGAGATCTGCAACGAAGCCGGTTCCTACTCGACAGAGTGGCAGTACCACATGATCCGCTTCGTGCATGAGTACGAGGCTGCCAAATCGAAGCGTCATCCGGTTGGCATGACGTTCCAGTACAAAGGAGGCGCCAATCGCACGCTCTTTGAAAGCCCGGCGGATTGGATTTCGCCCAACCGGGGCGAAGGTCCGGAAGACTACCTGAGCGATCCACCCGCCAACGTCAGCGGTAAAGTGATCATCAACGACACCGACCACCTCTGCGGACACACCTGCGGCGACAATGTCTGGGTCTGGAAAAGCTTCACGCGCGGGCTGAACGTGCTCTTCATGGAGGAGTTGACTCCGTCGCCTACGTGGCATGATTCTGCCCGTGCCGCCATGGGCCAGACCCGGTTACTCTCCGAGAGAATCAACCTGGCCGGGATGGCGCCGCACGACGAACTGGCTTCCACTCGCTACTGCCTGGCCAACCCGGGATCCGAATACGTCGTCTTTCAACCCGGTG
Organism: Bryobacterales bacterium; assembly: GCA_016880505.1. GTDB lineage: Bacteria > Acidobacteriota > Terriglobia > Bryobacterales > Bryobacteraceae > JAEHDI01. The sequence goes on from JAEHDI010001088.1 coordinate 4,540, forward strand.
GCCAGGGTGAATTCAGAGTGGATCTGCGAGGAGTGAAGGGCGCGTTCGCCGTGGAGTGGCTCAACGTGAACTCGGACAAGAGCTCGAGCGGCGAACGAGTGGAAGGGGGCGAGTTCCGCACCTTCCGCACACCCTTTCCCGGACCGGCCGTTCTGTATCTGAAACGCGCGGACGGCGGGCAGTGACGGAGCAAGATCGACAGTCTAGCGCTTTACTCGCCGCGCGGGTAGCAGCCCAGAACGCGCAGGAAATCCGCGAGCTCGGAGAGATGACTCAGCGCGTTCTGCACACGGGGCTCGTCGAGGTCGCCCAGAAAGTCGAGATAGAAGAGGTACTCCCAGGGCTTGCCCCGCAGCGGGCGCGACTCGATCTTCATCAGGTTGATGTCGCGGAGTGCGAAGGCGCTGAGCGCCCGGAACAGCGTTCCCGGGATGTTGCGGGTAGTGAACACCAGCGTCGTTTTCCACCCGCGTGCGGCGGAACGGTTGGTGGCGGCGCGCCGGGCTGCGTCCCGCCTGCGCAACAGAAAGAAACGCGTGTAGTTCCGGCGGTCGTCCTCGATCGAGCGCTTCAGGATTTTCGCTCCGTAAATTTCGGCCGAAAGAGCGGAAGCAATGGCGGCGGCGTCCTTGAGCCCGTCCTCCATGATCATCTTGACGCTGCCGGCGGTGTCATAGAACGGCACTCGTTCAATATCCGGATGATTTGTGAAGAAATCTAGGCACTGATTCAGGGCCACCGGATGCGAAAAAACGCGGCGGATCTTCCGGAAAGTGACTCCGGGCGACGCAATCAAATTATGCACGATGCGGACGCTGGTTTCGGCGACGATCTCGAAATCGTCGAAATGCAACAGGTGATCGTAATTTTCATGCACCGATCCGGCGAGGGTGTTCTCGATGGGGACGACGGCGGCGTCGACTTTCCTGACGCGCAGACTCTGGAAGACCTCCTCAAAACGCTGGCAGGGGAGCACCTCCGCGCCGTCGCCGAGCAACTGGCGCACAGCCTGCTGGCTGAACGCCCCTCGTTCTCCCTGAAATGCGGCTTTCATGGGCCGTTTCGCCATCGTGTAATCTCCTATGACGGACTAGGTTTCCTGCCAGCGTTTCGCCTGCAGGTCGGGCAGGCCGAGCAGGTCCAGGACGCGGTCGACGCTGTGGTCGACGATATCGAGCACCGTCTCGGGCTTATGGTAAAACGCGGGAGCGGGCGGAGCGATGATCGCTCCGATGCGGGCGAGCGCAGCCATCGTCTCCAGGTGCCCGAGATGGAACGGCGACTCGCGAACCATCAGAATCAGCTTGCGGCGTTCCTTCAGGCAGACGTCAGCGGCGCGCACCAGCAAGTTATCGGTGACACCCGTCGCGATCGCTGCCATGCTGTGGATCGAGCATGGCGCAACGACCATGCCGTCCACTGGATACGAACCGCTGGCCAGACGGCAGCCGATGTCCTCCACCGGGTACGAGAAGTGAGCCATCGACTTCACGTCGGCGGCGAACTTGCCGGTCTCCAGGAAGATCGTCCGCTCGCCGGCGCGAGTTACGATCAAGTGGATTTCGACCTCGGGCCGGGACCGGAGCTTTTCGAGCAAACGCAAGCCGTAAATCGAGCCGCTCGCCCCCGAAATCCCGACAATCACGCGCAAGGATTGTCTCCTTTGGAAACTATTGTTCCGAATTCAGAACAAACTAGCGCCAAAATGCTTGCCCTCGGCTTCATTCCCTCGCTATAATTCCACCGGATGCGCTCCCGTTCGCGAGCGACGTACGGGCGGAACAGAGGCCCGAGCAGGGCAGCCGAGACTGGATCATACCATGGAGGACGCCGGACAGAAACTGAAACGAGTCCGGGAGCGGTTGAACCTGCGATACAGGGACGTCGAAGAAGCGAGCTTGCGAATTGCTGAGAAGCATCGTAACAGCGAGTTCGTAATCGCCCTCAGCCGCCTCGCGGACATCGAAAACAAGGGCACGCTGCCTACGGTCTATCGGCTGTATTCACTCTGCGCCATCTATCGTCTTGATTTTGCTGAGGTTCTGACATGGTATGGCGTGACAATCGCCGGGCTGCCGGCGGATGCGGCCTCGGTCACGGTCGAACGCACTCACTTGATTGGATTTGAGGCCAACGGACAAGGCGAAATGCAGCTTCCGCTGGCGCTCGATCCAGGCATCGATCTCCGGCGTACGACCTATCTGAGCCGTCTGATCCAGCGATGGGGGAAGCTTCCGCTCATGATGCTAAACGGGATCGACCTCCGGAGCCACCGGTACGCGTTCATCGGGACCGAGGACTGGGCCATGTATCCGTTGATTCAACCGGGGTCGCTGGTGCTCATTGACGAGACAAAGCGGAAGATCGTGAACAGCGGTTGGACGAACGAGTTCGAGCGGCCCATCTACTTCCTCGAGCATCGCGACGGCTATCTCTGCGGGTGGTGTAATCTCAACGAAAGCCAACTCGTAGTGCAGCCCCACCCGGCTTCGATGTGCAACCCCGAGGTGTACTCCTACCCGGATGAAATCGAGGTAGTCGGACAGATCTCCGGCGTAGCTATGCGTCTGGATCAGGGGAAACGACGGCGTACTCATTCTTGAGCAGGTCGAGCAGCGCCTCGAGGTCGGTCAGGTATAGTCTTCGCTCCACCTCTCTGGCTGAAGCCGGGACGAGGTTTCGATAGGGCGCGAGACGGATCCATGTCTCAAGGATTGTGCGCTTATCTGGTTCAAAACTAGATAGATAGAGATCCAGATCGGCCTTCTGCTGCTCCAATCCGAAACAAAGCCAATCGGCGAACGTCCGGCCGTGGCTCTCGCGAAGCGACTGATCCGCCTCGTCCTCCCCGAAGACTTGGGACATGCCGTGATGCTCGTAGCGGCCGGTATTCTGATCGCGGAGGGATGCCAGGTACACGAGCCGCCCGAATACGGAAGGTATTTGGCCCAGGGTCTTTCGCCAGAGATCCGCAGCGGGTCCCCGCTCGAAACTCCCCTTCAGTTTTCGGACTTTCATGGACGCGGTCCGTAGTCCCGATTATACCCCACGAGTATACCGCGTGTTTCCATCGACTTTGGGGCACTAGGGGCCTCTTGTTCCGAATTTGGAACATTTTTTGGAACTTTGGTACTACTGGCGGAAAACAAGATACGCTAGCATCTGTACCCGGTAAGAGACACACCCATAAGGAGAAGTGCAAAGTGACAAAGAAAGTGCTGGTGATTCTGTTCCTGGCAGTTCAGTTCATGGCAGTCGCGGAGATTCGGACTCAAATTATCCCGCGCCCCTGCTACCCTTGCGACGTCCGCTAGCCGCGGACCGTCCTCAGCAGGGATCGGCTGCCGCTCGCCAGCCTATAAAATCAGAGTTGTGGTTGCGCTGTCCACCCGCCGGCGCTCCTCCGAGCCGGAGGGAACGGACTGGTGTGTGCGATGCCGTCCCAACTTGAACAATACCTTTGGGTGTCCAGTCTCGTCCTGACTGCGGTTCTGATTCTGCGGATGGTTCGGGACGGGCTGGTTCGGATGTATACCGGCTTCTTTGTCTACTTGTGCGCGAATGTCGTGCAGACGGTGGCGGCGCTCCCCCTCGATCCGAAGACGAATACCTACACCCGGCTGTACCTCATCACCCAACCCGTGATTTGGCTGCTTTCGATCCTGATCGTGCTTGAGTTGTTCTCCCTGGTCTTGCGCCGCTACCAGGGAATCGCCAGCTTGGGACGCTGGACGATGATGGCTGCGCTGGGGGCGGCGGTGGTGATTGCGCTCGTCACGTTAGTGCCTGACCTTCAAAATGTCGGCGGCCGATACCGAACACTGATCTACTACAATGTCATCGAGCGCGGGATTAATTCGAGCCTGGTGATTTTCCTGCTCGTGATCTCTGCCTTCGTTGTCTGGTATCCTCTCCCTCTCAGCCGGAACGTGATTCTTCATGCCATCGTGTATTCGGTTTATTTTCTGTGCTCTACGCTGGCGCTGTTCATTCAGAACCTCATTGGCCTCAACATCACCCGCATTATCAGCACGATCCTGATCGCGCTCACTTGCGCATGCCTCGTTGTCTGGATCCTCTTCCTCCGCCGCCAAGGCGAGGAACAAACGGTTTCGGTGAGACGACAATGGCGCCCCGAAGAGGGTGAGCGGCTTGTCCGCCAGCTCGACGCCATCAATGCGGCACTTTTGCGATCTTCCCGCAAGTAGCTTTTTTTCAAATAGATGCAACGACAGTACCGGTAGTTCCATAAGGTACCGCCGCGCAGAATTCGGCAAATCACCCACCAGAAGGTGAAACCTTTGAGCGTCTGATATAGTAAAATGTTGTATTTTCAATAAGATACATAAACAGTACTGATAGTACTATAAATACTATTGCAATCCTATAATCTCTCAGTTATCCTGATCGCGTGTCCTAGGGAGGAACACAAGAAATGGACATCGCAATCACGGCTGCGTTAGCTCTGGTAGTGGCGACAGCAGTCGGGTTCGGTCTGCTTTTCAAGCGGATGCTGTTCCGCGACCGTGTCCCGGACTTTGATCCTGATTGGCTGGAGAACTTCTCGGTTTCAAAGTACCGGCCGATGGAGCGCTTGCTATCAGAGGAGGACTTCGAGTTCCTGGTCTCGCAAGAGGGCTACGAACCGAAGATCGGTAAACGGTTACGCTCTGAACGCAGAAGAATCTTCAGGGGGTATCTGCGTTCGATTCGACGGGACTTCCAGCGGCTCGAGGCTGCCGTCCGGCTGTTTATGGTCGATTCAGCCGAGGATCAGCCTGAGCTGGCGAAGGCCCTGCTGAAGCAACGGTTGTATTTCACATGCGCGATCTGGTCCGTCGAAGTCCGCTTGACGCTCCACTGGCTGGGAATCGGCACAGTGGACATTCGTCAACTGGTGGGCGCGCTGGATGTGATGAGAGTCCGCCTCGGTGCGATGGCTCTGGCCCGGCAGGCTTCGGTGGCCTGACCGTCCTGTCGCACCCGGAACAACGAGATTGGCTGTCGAGTCTCTCGGAGAAGGGACGCTCCGGGTGTCCGAAAAGCCATCGGATGGGGGCCTAAAGCCTCTTAAGCCACTCCTTGGCGTCTTTCAGCCCCTCGAATACCCTCTCGGCTTCGCGAAACGCCCTAGTGTGAACGCGCCGGCGAGCCCCGGTGTGCTCCACCGGGTGGCGCAGGTGCAGCATCTCGTGAAAAACCACGTACGCGAGGACGATTTTCGGAATCGAGACGCTGTCCAGCAACCGGCTGATGACAATCGCGTTATGCGACGGATCGAAGTGGCCGAGTATACTGCGCGACGGACGGCGGCTCCAACTCAGGAGCGGCCTCGCCATCAAGCCGTGGAAGTACCGGAGGTTAAGGTCCTCGAAAACCGTCTCCAGGTCGTAGTGGTCGCCCCGCGGTCCGGAGAGGAGCTTGCGACCCCGTATTTGCCGGAGCAAGTGCAGACTGCGTCGCATGTCTTTCCGGTTGAGGTACATTCGGTAGCGATGGTGGTAGATGCGGGGAACGGGCCGACGAAACAGCTTGGACAGGAGGATGTGAGCCAGCGCTTCCAGCACGGGCGCCGGCGCTCCCTCAAGCACATCCGTGATGCGGACGCGCAGTAAACCATCTTCGAGCCGGGCAAACGTATTCGCGCCCGCAAACTGGCGAAACTCGATCGTGATTTCCGGCATCCGTGAGCGGGGCCTGAGTTCCCGGTAGACTCGCGCCCAGATTTCCACCGGGGTCTCAAAGAGTAGCGCGCTCTCGACTTGCATCCCACCCGAATGTACCATATCAGAGTGAACTCATCTTCGTTTTCAAACACTTCGGGGAAGCCCGTGCGGAGGGCAAAGATAAGCGCCCTCGGGTGTTATACCCCGCCGCGCCTGCTGACTAATACCGACTTGGAGAAGCTGGTTGAAACCAGCCACGAATGGATCATGGAGCGGACCGGAATTCTGGAACGTCACATTGCCGAACCGGAGATGGCGACGTCCGACCTGGCCGTAGAGGCCGCGAGGGAAGCTCTTGCGCAGCGCGGAATCGAAGCTGCCGAACTCGACGCAATCATCGTCTGCACCGTTACTCCCGACA
>JAEHDI010001089.1 GCA_016880505.1 Bryobacterales bacterium
AGCCAACAGCAAGGCGAAGGGCATCAACCCGGATTCCTTCTTGCGCCGTGCCATCGACCGCTACGACGGAGAGATACTCCACAATGACCACAGCCTCGAAGTCCTGGTCAACAAACTGAAGGAACTGCGCCTGCTCGATAACACCCTGCTCGTCGTGCTTTCGGATCACGGCGAGGAATTCTGGGATCATGGCTGGACCGCCCACGGCCACTCGCTCTACCAGGAACTGACGCATTCCGTTCTTGTGATGTCCAACTCGAGGCTGTTGCCTACACCCCGGCGAGTGCCGGACACCGTCCAGTTGATCGACCTGATGCCGACGCTGATCGAGATGCTCGGAATCCAACCCAAGGGCATCATCCAGGGCCAGAGTCTCGTGCCACTACTGAAAGGCCAGTCCATGATGCGCAAGGTGCCGGTGATGTCCTCCAAGCCGCGGCACCCTCTAGCCAAGCCGACCGGCTTCGTTCCGGAGAATCGGACGGGCACGTTCGCCATCTGGGACGGGCCGTGGAAATTGCTGTACCGGGACCAGGCCCGGCTGGCGGGGCTGCCCGAAGTGGAACTGTATGACCGCCGCAGTGATCGCGGGGAAACAACGAACGTCGCGGCGCAAGATCCTGGCGTCGTCAGCAGGTTGAGGGCCGAGATCGACCGATGGATGAAAGCCCAGGACCAGATCAAGAAACTGCTTGGGCCGGGAGGAACGACGACCCTCGACAAACAGTCGATCGAACGTCTGCGCAGCCTTGGATACCTCGGCGGCAAATCGTCTCAGTAGTTTCGGACAGGAATTGGAAACACATATGCCGGTATACCGCACACTCGGACTCCTGCTTTGCTTGTTCAGTATTCTTTCCGCGGAGACCTCGACCCCATTGTGGTCGCGCGGGTACTCGATCGTTCCGTCGCCACAACGTGTTCAGCTCGACGGCCAAGACGTTGTGCTGGGCACCTCATGGACTGTGGATGCCGGGCCTCTCGGCCCGCGACATATCGCGGCTCGCACATTGCTTCGGGACTTCGAGTCTCTGCACGGGTTGACGCTGAAAACTGGTGGAGGAGACGCCTCGATCCGGCTGTCCATCGCTCCCGGAACCGTGATCACCGGCGGCGACAAGGAGATTGACCGTCAGGGCTATCGGCTGACCATCCGCCCGGACCGGATCGAGATCACGGGCAATGCCGAAGAAGGCCTGTTCTACGGGGTCCAATCGCTGCTGCAACTTGCGAGATGGTCGGCCGATGGAAGGCTGACCGTACCGCGCGCGGTGATCGAAGATTGGCCAAGTCTCCAATTGCGATTCCTGCACTGGGACACCAAGCACCACCAGGACCGCATGGAAACGCTGAAGCGGTATCTCGACTGGGCCGCCCGTCTCAAGGTGAACATGATCGGCTTCGAGCTTGAAGACAAGTTCGAGTATCCGGCGCATCCCGTGATCGGTGCTCCCGGCGCGTTCACCACGGCGGAGTTGCAGAAACTCGTCGACTACGGACTGGAAAGGTATATCCAGATCGTGCCGAATATTCAGGCTCCGGCGCACATGGCCTACGCACTGAAGCATCCGGAGTTCGCCGACCTGCGATCCAACGGGAACAACTACATGGCGAACCTGTGCGATGAGCGTTCGTACGACCTGATCTTCTCGATGTACGACGATGTCATCAAGGCGACGAAAGGCCTGGGTTATTTCTTCGTCTCCACCGACGAAATCTACTACGCTGGCGACGACCCACGGTGTAAGGAGCCCTATAATCCGGTCAATCGCAGTCTCAAGTGGGCGGAGTTCGCCAGGCGCGCCCACGCTTTTCTAGCGTCGCGCAATCGCAGAATGCTTGCGTGGGTGGAATATCCTCTCCTGCCGGAACACGTGAAGCTGCTGCCCCCGGACATCATTGACGGTGTCATGGGCAACCCGGAGTACATGGAGACAGAGAACAAGCTCGGCATGCGGCAACTGATCTACACGTCTCTTCAGGGCGAAGAAAAGCTCTTCCCAAATCATCTTGACCTGGGAGGCGAGTACGGCGTCTCACGGAGCCGGCTTCAGGATGCATTTGACGCGATATCCGGAGGCCGCGTGTGGAAGGCGAACCCCATCGGAGTGTTCGGCGCGGCCTGGGGAGACTCGGGTCTGCACAACGAGACATTCTGGCTGGGCTGGTCGGCCGTGGCGCAGTACGGATGGAACCGCACGGCTGCTCCCGTCGATCAGCACATCGCGGAGTTCCTCAGCTTGTATTACGGCCCGCACGCCGAGAATATGGGCGAGGTTTATCGCATGCTCCAACTGCAGGCGAGGGCATGGCAGAGCAGTTGGGATCGCGTGCGATCCAGGGAACGCGGGCTTGGGTACGCACACTGGGATGGCCGAAAGGGCGTCGGTGACGCGATCAAGTGGGACATGACAATGACGCCGCCGGCATTGCCGTCCCTTCCAAGTCTGGCTCATCAGCCGTCGTTTTCTGAGAAGTATCGGAACCATCTCGCGAAGCTCCCGGAGCTAATTGTGGAGAACGACCGGCTCGTGCTCGCGCTCCAGTCGAACCTCGCAAAGGCGGACCGTAACCGGTACAGTCTTGAGGTGTTCCTTTCCCTTGCGAAATTCGCCGGGCACAAGTGGCGATTAATGGCCGGGCTTTCGGAAGCCGAGAAGTCCTTCGCAGCTGCGCAGGCGGCACACACGCAGAAGAAACCGAAGCTGGCGGCAAACCATCTTCTTGCGGCAGCCTCGCGTGTGAAAACACTGGAGGCGGACGGTGTGAAGACCTTCCGAGATCTGGTTGTGGTCTTCGAGAAGAGCCGGCTGCCGAAGGGACAGTCGGTCGGCGAACGGAAATTCGTCCACATTTTTGACGACACAAAGGACCACTGGGCTGATCGGACGCCGGATCTCGGCTACATGATGGCCCCGGAAAGAAGCATCAGGCTTGGGGACTGGCAAAAGAAGCTGGCCGATCTGACGGCGGGCTACGCAAAGCAGAACAATGTCCCCGCCCGGCAGTTGACGGGCGAATTGGAGGAGGAGTGATATGAAACCGATTCTGGCGATTGCCCTGGCAATCACGACCACCTCGCCGATAATGGCGCAGTCCTCGCAGGAACTGAACTTCCTTTCCGGCCTTTCCGACGGGAGAGATCTGCGTACGATGCTTCCGTCCTATCTGAACGCCAAGGCGGGAAGACTGCTCGAAGAGCGGCGGCAAAAAATCGCAGGTTTCTCCGGAAAGGCGGACATCGAGAACCGAAGGCGTTACATCCGGGAGAAAATGATCGAGGCGCTCGGCGGACTACCGGAGCGCGCTCCTCTGAACGCTCGTGTCGTTGGCACGGTTGAGCACGAGGATTACCGCGTCGAGAAGATCATCTTCGAGAGCCAACCGCGTTCTTATGTCACGGCCAATCTGTACCTGCCGAAGCAGGGGAAGCCGCCTTATCCTGCCATCCTGTTTCCGCTCGGCCATGAGTCCGGCGCGAAAGCCCACGAAGCTTGGCAGTACCTGCTGATTTCATTCGCGAAGAAGGGCTTCGTCGCTTTGACGTGGGACCCCGTCGGTCAAGGGGAACGCGTCCAGATTTGGGACGACGACTTGGGCGGCTCGAAGCTCGTTCAGTCGACCATCGAGCACACCATACTCGGAATCCAGTGTCTGCTCGTCGGCGACAACCTCGCACGCTACACGATCTGGGATGGCATGCGCGCGCTCGACTATCTTCTGTCTCGTCCGGAGGTGGACCCAAAACGCGTAGGATGCACCGGCAACTCGGGCGGCGGCACGCACACCGCATACCTCTCGGCGCTCGACGACCGGATTCAAGTCGCGGCGCCATCCTGCTTTCTTACCTCCTGGGAGAGACTGTTGGCGACAATCGGACCACAGGATGCGGAGCAGTGCCTGCCGCCGTGGATCGCCGACGGGTTAGATCACCCGGACTTTGTGCACGCATTCGCGCCGAAACCCTACCTGATGCTCTCGGCGATTCGCGATTTCTTTTCGATATCAGGCGCGCGGTCGACGTACGCCGAGGCGGCAAAGGTCTACGCGCTGCTTGGGGCAAGGGACAAAGTGAGCATGTTCGAAGCAGATGACGGCCACGGCTATTCCAAGCCGCGACGCTTGGCGTCGTATCGCTGGTTTAGCCGCTGGCTCAAAGGAATCGACGAGGAACAAACCGAGCCGGACGTCGCCATCGCCACGGAAGAGGAGCTGTACTGCACAAAGACGGGACAGGTGGCGACTTCGTTGGGTGGCGAAACAGTCTTCTCCCTGAACAAGCGCCGTTTCGATGAAGTCAAAGCGAAGTCGAGGTTCAACGGAGCGGAGGATGTCCGCCGCTTTGTTGGCTTCGAGAAGCGGCAGGACCCGCCCGCGGTGCATCCGTTTGGCGTGCTCCAGCGCTCCGGTTACCGCATCGAGAAGCTCGTTTACGAGAGCGAGCCCGGCATGCGGATTCCATCGCTGCTCTACCTTCCGGACACTCCTGGCGGCAGGAAGCCGGCGGCAATCTACGTTCACGGGGCGGGAAAGGCTGCCGCACACTCCGATATCGAGGACTTGGTGAAGGGCGGACTGATGGTGCTCTCGATCGATGCCCGCGGTATGGGTGAGACGCGTTCCATATCGGATGAAGGGGCGTCCGGCTGGTCTCGCTATTTTGGAGACTTTGAGAGCACGATGACGGGCATGCTCACCGGCAAGCCTCTGGTCGCAATGCGGGCCGAGGATGTGAGCCGAGGTGTTGACGTGCTGGCAGGTAGGCCCGAAGTCGATGCGGAGCGAATTACCGCGTTTGGCTACGGTGCCGGTGCGGTCCCAGTGCTCTACGCAGCGGCTTTCGATCCTCGCATCCGGAAAGTTGCGCTCGAGCGGATGCTGCTTTCTTACGAGGCGGTTGTGTCCGGCCGGATTCATCAGGGAGTCTTCGAGAACGCCGTGCGGGGAGCGCTTCGCCACTATGACCTGCCGGATCTCGTCCGCTGGTTGTCGCCGAGGCCGGTTCGCATAGTCGATGCGGTCGATCCCGTCGGCCGTTTGATTCCAGTGGCAGAGGTCAGCCAGGGCTATTCACGAGCAGGTGGCAATGTGGGTGTGGTCCGCCGCGAGCCGAACACCGGCGCCGTCTCGCTTTACCGCGATCTTTTGTAATCGCCCTATGCGGGCTTTCGCGTCGCCCAGACGGTGGCTGCCACGAACCAAACGACAGACCCGACGGTGAGCACCTGCCTGTATGTGCTCTCGTCGACACTGCCCCAGAAATAAGGAAGCGGCGCCGCGACGCAGATCCCAAGGCTGAGCACACTCGCAACTGCGGCGATTGTACGGATCATCTCAGGAAAGCCCCCCTTTCGACGCCGCGTGTTCCTCCCGGCTCACCACTCTCGGTGGGCCGAAGGCCATCTGTAGCGCCGTGTACGAGATCAACGCAATGAAGTATCCCGGCAGCCACCGGAAGAACAGGTGGATGGGCATGAA
>JAEHDI010001090.1 GCA_016880505.1 Bryobacterales bacterium
ATGCCTCGCACTGTCCTGGTCGTCGACGACGAGCCCGTCGCCCGCTATGCGATTGTCCGGGCCTTCCAGGCCGAACACCGCGTTGTGGAGGCATCGAGCGTCGCCGAGGCGCGTGAGAAGGTGCTATCGGACCGGCCCGATGTGATCCTCCTGGACTACAACATGCCCGGGGAAGACGGCATGGTCCTACTGCGCGAATTGCAGGCGGAACCCGAGTCGCCGGCCGTTATCATGATCACCGCCCACGGCTCGGAGCGTCTCGCCGTGGATGCCATGAAGGCAGGCGCGTACGACTATCTCGCCAAGCCATACGACCTTGACGAACTGCGCCTGCTGCTGGCGAGAGCGCTCGAGCGGCAGCAACTGCGGAACGAGGTTCACGTCCTGCGCGAGCGTCTCGCGGCCGAAGGGCAGTTCGGCCGTATGATCGGCGCCTCCACCGCCATGCGCGAGCTCTTCGTGCTGGCCGAGCGGGTCGCCCAAACGGAACTGCCCGTCCTGCTCCTGGGAGAAAGCGGCACGGGCAAAGACCTGCTGGCCCAGGAGATCCACGCCCGCAGCAACCGCACAGGGCAGCGTTTCGTGGCGCTCAACTGCGCCGCTGTGCCCGAAACGTTGGTAGAGAGCGAACTGTTCGGGTACGTCAAGGGAGCGTTCACGGGCGCTACAGCATCGCGTCCCGGCCGTTTCGAGCTCGCCCAGGGGGGAACGCTCTTCCTCGACGAGATCGGCGATATGGCCCCGGCGACCCAAGCGAAAATCCTGCGGGCGGCCGAGTCGGGTGTCGTCGAACGGCTTGGAGATTCGAAAGAGGTCCGCGTGGACGTGCGCATCATTAGCGCGACGAACCAGGACCTCGAAAAGGCCATCCAGGAGGGGCGTTTCCGGCGGGATCTGTACTACAGACTTGCGGGCGTCACCCTGTACCTTCCTCCGTTGCGACAGCGCCGCGAGGATATCCCGCTACTCGTCGAGCAATTTTGGGCCGAGTGTTCGCACCGGTACGAGCGCCCAGGACCGGAACTCTCCCGCGAGGCGATGGTCAGCCTCCAGCAAGCTCCCTGGCCCGGCAATGTCCGCCAATTGCGCAACGCGGTGGAGCGTCTTTTCGTTCTCGCTCGCGGGGACCGGGTCACCGAAGACGACGTGTCCGCGTCCACGCAATCCGGTCCGGCGACATCGTCTACGGAAGACGACCTCCTCGCTCCACCCGATTTTCGCGAGGCCCGGCAGCAGTTTGAGACCGCCTACCTGAGCCGGAAGCTTCGGGAAAATCAGGGAAACGTCACGCGAACGGCGGCCGCCATCGGCCTGGAGCGTCAAAGTCTTCAGGAGAAGATCAAGAAACTAGGCATCGAACGGGAGTGAGCCGGAAGCTCCGGGGCTACTTGAAGATAGAGTTCAGTTTCCCCACCAACCTCACCGCGGCCTGTCTCAGCCGTTCCTCTACAACCGGGAAGTTCTTGTAGGAGTAATCGTAGCCGAGTTGGCCGTCGCCGATATCGTAGACCCTGGCCCGGAGCTCGCACGACTCGCGCGCCCAGTCGAGGTAGCCGGTTTTCTGCCATGCCGAAAACTGCTGAGCGGATGGCGGGTCGAGAAACTCGGCAAGTTCCGTGAAACTGAGCCGCTCCCCGTCGATCATCAGCGAATCCCAAACCCGATGCAGATTCTCCGGTCTACCGTGCCAGTTCACGGCAATGTTATTCCCACCACGATCGTCCCGCCGTCCGACGTGGAGCGGTTGGTGGATGTCAGCGACGAAGTGGACAAAGAACTTCAGGGCAATCACCCTCTCGTCCCGGCTTGCCTTGGCGTTGCGCAGAACGGATTCGAAATGATCGAGTTTCACGAGGATGTCGCCGGCCGGCTCTTTCTTCGATGTCTCGTAGGTCTCGTCATCCTCGATGCTGACAAAGTGCCACGTGTAGGCCCGCTTCCACGCAGGATCCGACCGGATCTCGTCCGCCCACGTTCCGGCCTCGGCGAGGCTGTCCGGTCCGAGCAGGTCCTTCACCGCCCGCGCCGCCTTCGCGGTGAGGTACTTCTCAGTGAACCGGCCCACTGCCCGGTGCCCTGTCGGCCCCCACGCACACGCCGGAAAGTCGAACGTCAGCAACACCGTCAGTAGCAGCCATCGCGCAATCGATCGCATTCGGAAAATCGTCTCCAGTTCTGACGATATCGTGCCGGGATTGCTTCGTGCCAGGATGGAGAGTAGGTGCTATCGCCGTCCGAACGGGTACCGGGACCGCACCGCCAGAATGCGGGCCTTGTTGCCCGGCGCGGTGGAACTGTAGAAGCCCACCGTGGAGTTGAGGCGGAAGAAGAAGGCGTCGCCGGGTTTCACCGGGTGGCGGCCCTCCACTCCATTCATCCCCCCGCCGGCCACCATTTCACCTTCCCCGTCAAGCACCAGATAAATCTCTTCCTCCGTGTCGTGGTGGTGCGGCGCGTTTGTTCCACCGGGTTCGAAGACCATCGTGAAGAGGCTTGTCATGACGTGAGCGGCGGCGATCCTGTCCCGCGTGCTCGTCGTGTCCCCCATCAGGAGTTGATACAGGACACTGGGCGGGTGCCCTCCGACTGTCTGCTTCTTCACCTCGTTAATGTTGGCCTTCTGCGGTCCGGGCGGCAGGCTGACCTTGACGTCGTCGGGGATTCTGTACCCCATCACGAGCACCCTGAGCACCGCGCCCGATGAGTTAGACACCTTGCTGCGTACACCAGGCGGAACGTACATGTAATCGTCCTTCTCAACGGACACGCGCTCGCTGCCGTATTGAACGGCTCCTCCGCCGTCGAGCACAAGGTAGATCTGTTCTTCCCGCGGCAGCACCGCCGGTATACAGCTTGCGCCCGAGTCCACAAGCCACTCGCCAAATCTCACGATGCCGCGCAGAATCCGCGCGTTGGCATCGCCCTCGCCAAAGACGGCTTTGTAGCGGCAGCCCGTACCCGCAGCGTCCACCACCGCCGCCGGAACGTCAGGCAAGAACTTGTGAAGCCAGGTCGGATCCACCGGCCGGTCGGCCGCCAGTAGCGGGGTCACTAGCGGCAAGCAGGCGCTCAGTATAAGTAAACGCATTCAGGTATCCCATGGCAGTATACTCGTATACCCGTCCATGCGAAACACCGCGATTCTTCTTGTAGACTGCCCCGACCGCAAGGGCATCGTCGCAACGGTCGCCGACTTTCTCTATTCCCACGGCGCCAACATCCTCCACGCGGACCAGCACCAGGACAACGAGATTCAGATGTTCTTCACGCGCATCGAGTGGGCCCTCGATGAGTTCGATCTCGACGAGGCGGCGTTCCGTGAGCAGTTCCAGCCGATCGCCGACGGGTTTCACATGCACTGGCGCCTGGAGTACTCTTCGGCATCCATGGGTGTGGCTATCTTCGTCTCGCGCGAGTTGCACTGTCTGGCCGACCTTTTTTACCGCCACGGGGCCGGAGAACTTCGCTGCCGCCTTCCGCTGATAATCAGCAACCATCCGGACGGGCGTCCGCTCTCGGAATTTCATGGCATCCCGTTCCACCACATCCCGATTGATCCGGCTCACAAACGCGAGGCCGAGGACGGCCAGTTGCGGCTGCTGGAAGATTCCGGTGTCAGCGTGATCGTGCTCGCCCGCTACATGCAGATTCTCTCGCCGGAGTTCGTCGCCCGCTATCCCGGGCGTATCATCAACGTTCACCATTCCTTTCTGCCGGCCTTCAGCGGAGCCCGTCCCTACCACGCCGCATACCAGCGCGGTGTGAAGCTCATCGGCGCAACCAGCCACTACGTCACCGATGCACTCGACGAGGGCCCGATCATTGAGCAGGACGTCACCCGCGTCTCTCACCGTTGCGAACTCGAAGACCTCATCGAAAAGGGCCGTGACCTGGAGCGGGTCGTCCTCTCTCGCGCCGTGCGCTGGCACCTCGAGCACCGTATCCTCTGCTACGCGAACAAGACGGTAGTGTTCGACTGAACGGCGTTACAATAGCGGAATTCCATGCAGGAACCTTCGCTCTCGGTCCTCGTACCGCTGTATAACGAGGAAGAATTCATTGCCACACTGCTCGAACGGGTGCTCTCGGCTCCCCTCCCCGATGGAATGACCCGGGAAGTGATCGTTGTCGACGACGGTTCCCGCGACGGCTCGGCGGAAGCAGTGGAAGCCTTCGCCACTCGATTCCCGGACATCGTGCGCCTTGTCCGTCATGACAGGAACCGCGGAAAAGGAGCGGCCGTCCGTACGGCCATCGAGCACGCCCGCGGAGAGTTCGTGGTCATCCAGGACGCGGACCTCGAGTACGACCCTGGCGAATACCGGACGCTCCTCAAGCCGCTCGTCGAGGGCAAGGCCGATGCTGTCTATGGCTCACGGTTTCTCGTTGCCGGCGAGCGCCGCGTTCTCTATTTCTGGCACGCGCTCGCCAACCGGATTCTCACGACGTTGTGCAACATGGCGGCGGACCTCAATCTGACCGACATGGAGACCTGCTACAAAGCGTGCCGTACGTCCCTGCTGCGCAGTATTCCCATCCGCAGCGATCGCTTCGGCATCGAGCCGGAGCTCACGATGAAGCTCGCCCGGCGCGAGGCGCGGATCTACGAGACGCCCATCAGCTACTACGGCCGAACGTACGAGGAGGGAAAGAAAATTGGCTTCCGGGACGCCGTGGCGGCCGTTGGCGTCATCTTTCGCTACTGGCTCGTCACCGACATCTACAAGGAGGCTGGCCCCGAGATCCTCGAGACGCTTTCCGGAGCGCCCCGGTTCAACCGCTGGATGGCTGATGTAATCGGGCCTTACGTTGGCTGCCGTGTACTGGAAATCGGCGCCGGCATCGGAAATCTCACCCGGCGCCTCGCGCCGCGCCGCGAGCGTTACATCGCCACCGATATCGATGCGGAACACCTCGCCCGCCTGCACACCCGGCTTCAGCACCGGCCCAATCTGGAGATCCGCCGCTGTGACCTCCAAACGCCGCAGGACTTTGCCTCCATCCGTGAATCCGTCGACACGGTTGTCTGCTTAAACGTACTCGAGCACATCGAAGACGACCTTGCCGGTCTGCGGAACATTCACGCCGCCCTGATGCCCGGCGGACGCGCCATTATCCTCGTGCCGCACGGCCAGGAAATCTACGGCACGCTCGACAAGGCCCTCGGCCATTTTCGACGCTACCGGCACGACGAGCTACGCGCGCGGATGGAACAATCCGGCTTCCACGTGGAACGGATTCTCGATTTCAACCGCGCTTCCCGGCCCGGCTGGTATGTCAACGGAAAGCTGCTGCGGAGGGCCACGATCAGCCCGTTTCAATTGAAGCTGTTCGACCGGCTCGTCTGGCTGTGGCGTCGAGTGGATCCGCTGCTACCCTGGCCGCCCACCTCGATCATCGCCGTGGGCGTAAAGCAACCGCGATGAATTGCCGGGTGTTCGGAGGTCTGGCAAGGCCTGCGCCGCGGCGGCTGACTTACCCCACATTTCCATTTTCGACTCCACTTACGAATCTGCGGATCGGCTTCATCATCAATATCCATAGGCCTTTGAATGCAACAGAGACGCTCTGGAAGTCCACACGCAGAGGGTGAAAAACAAAACCAGCTCTTTCAGCTCTCCTTCAACGCTTCTCTGAAGATCGATTTC
>JAEHDI010001091.1 GCA_016880505.1 Bryobacterales bacterium
CCGGCCAGATCCGCGTCCGAGACCGCGGCCCACTGAACCGCCTGTCGCACTTGAACGTACAGCTCTGGCGCCGGCCGGTCAGTCAGCGAGTTCGTTCTTGAAAGCGCTCGCACTCCGAACCTGATGCCAACTTGTAGTTGTGCTGGTTCAGCCGGAACTGAGTAGGCGTTCTCTGTTAGCGTCTCCCTGGAGCCTCGGCTTTGCCTGCTTCCG
Organism: Bryobacterales bacterium; assembly: GCA_016880505.1. GTDB lineage: Bacteria > Acidobacteriota > Terriglobia > Bryobacterales > Bryobacteraceae > JAEHDI01. The sequence goes on from JAEHDI010001091.1 coordinate 214, forward strand.
GTGACAACAGGGTGTCGGCCCATCTGGCAATGGTTTGGGCCACCTGTGCCTCTTCCCCCGTGTACATATGGTCGGCGTTCTGGATCATGACAGTATTCACGCGACTGGGGCCGCTCGACTGACGCTGGATGCAGGACTTAAGCAATTCCAGGTCCGCCTGGGTTCCAACGTCCCCATTCGTGCCGAAGAAGGCGAGGAGCGGACAACTGACGCGCGTGACGGCCGGGTTTGGTGTCTGGACTCCGAAGAAATCTTTGAATTCCGGAGGCGCGTTGGCAATATCCAGAAACGTGGCCGCGCTGGTGAAAGACGGAAAGGAGCGTTTGGGATCGCGGACCAAGTCGTCCCCTTTCCCTTCAGCCATCAATCGAGTCGCTTCTACAAGCTGTTCCGGATCTGGCACCCTCGTGTCTGCCTGAACTGCTCCGGAAGCGAGAACTACCCCCGCTACGCGTCGGTCCTGCTTTTCAGCTTGGTATCTGCGAACCGCCGACCAGCCGGCGCTGTGTCCAACCAGCACCACCTTCTCGAACCCTCGACCCTCGGCGAAGTCGATCCAGGCGGCGAGGTCTCGCACTTCCTCACTGGCCACACCCCAGTAACCACCGCCGCGGATCCGTTTTTCCCCCCGCCACCCGGCAACGTTGGCAAGGTCATGCATACGCGTATTCCCCGAGATGCACGCATAGCCGCGCTCCGCGAGTGCCCGGCCGATCCCCACGTACGTCGGGTAGTAGAAATTCACACCCCATCCGTGGATCCAGACGACCGCGATGGGCTTGGCTGATTCTTTCGGCGGTACAAAGATCGCGCCGCCATTGACGATATCGTCCTCGGACCGGACATAGACAAGTTCTTCGGGGAACTTTCCAGCCCTCTGGTTTTCGGGGCGCCGCGCGCACCCTTGCCAAAACAGGAAAGTTGTCCCCAGCAACGGGACCAGCGCAGCGATCGCGGCAAGTCGACGCCGTGTTATCGAATCTTGTAGTTTCACTGGCCTTCAGCCTCTTTCGAATTGCTCTTCCTCGTTGCTTCAGGATCTCAGGCGAGTCCGCAGGCGAAATGCATCGCGAACCAGGTGGTAGACGATGAGGCCAAGCACCGGGACACCTGCTATCAGAAACAACGCCGCCAGCATCGGATCCGGAGCGTACTTGGGGTGCAGTTTCGCATTCATGGCACCGAGGTTAAACAGGAGAACGAGAAGACCTGTGCCGGTTAGCCATGCACGCCTCGCCTTCGCTCCCAAATGCAGAAGCGCCATTCGATACAGGAAAGCGAACACGGGGACACTCATAATGAGCGCTCCGTACTCGAGCGTGGAGTCGCTTTCACCGTGGGCAATATCGTGCATTGCGGCCCAAACCAGGTAAAACACGAACAGCGTGCCAACGGCGATCGCCGGCAAGTATCCTATCTCATCACTGCCGTGATGACCGTTCATGCTGCGGAGTATATCCGAATCCGCGATTGCGAGCCATGCACGGCCCTCCCGCCTGATTCCCGAAAACCTCGGTGCCAGTACGAAAGATTAACAATTGCCCATAAAGCTCTGCGCTTTCTGGCCCATCAATTGCACTCCGAACAGTATGCACGGCAACGGCTCGACTGGGAAAAACCGCCCCCGGCTGGTGTTCTGGGAACTCACAACTGGTTGTAATCTAAGGTGTGTTCACTGCCGCGCCAGCGCCACGGAGCTCATGTCTCCGGACGACCTCAACTACCAGGAATGCTGCGATATCGTAGACCAGATTGCGGAATATGCCCCACTGATCCTCGTTCTCAGCGGTGGGGAGCCACTCTGGCGGCGAGACGTCTTCGACATCGCGAGGCGCGCAACCGGCAAAGGCATCCGCGTGGCGCTCGCCACCAACGGGACGCTAGTCGATGAGGCAATGGCCCAGCGCATCGAGGAATCCGGCATCCTCCGGGTGGCAATCAGCCTTGATGGCGCCGACCGGATCACCCACGACACCTTCCGAGGCCAGTCCGGCGCGTTCGACGCCGCCATCGCCGGCCTCAAGCACCTGAGCGAACTCGGCATCTCCACCCAGATCAACACGAGCGTCGCCCGCCACAATGTCCATCAGTTGCCCGACATTCTGAAACTCGCTCAGTCGCTCGGGGTCGACGCATTCCACATCTTCCTGCTTGTTCCCGTAGGATGCGGGCTGACCATCGCAGAGGAACAGTCCATCCGCGGCGATGAATACGAACAGATTCTCAACTGGTTCTATGACCGCTCTATCGACAGCGGTCTCGAGCTCAAGGCGACCTGCGCCCCGCACTACTACCGGATCATGCGGCAGCGGCGCGCCGAAGCCCGCCGCGCCGGGTTGGCAGTCCCGGAGCTCGCGAGCCACGGTATGCACGCCGTCACGCGAGGCTGCCTCGCGGGGAGCGGTGTTTGCTTCATCTCCCACGAAGGCAAGGTGTACCCTTGCGGGTACCTGCCCGTCGAGGCGGGCGACCTTCGCCGGCAGCCCTTCCGGGAAGTCTGGGAGGGCGCTGAGGTGTTCCTCGACCTCCGCGATCCCGATCGCCTTGAGGGGAAATGCGGCATCTGCGAATTCAAACAGGTGTGCCTCGGTTGCCGCGCCCGGGCGTTCGGCATGATGGGAGACTACCTGGCCGAAGAGCCTTTCTGCGTCTATCAGCCCCGAGGCACGGAAGGACCAGAGCGGCACGTGTAGCCGGGCCGCTGTTAAGCGGACCGCGGCTTAGCCGGATGGTTCACTGCTTTAAAGATTTTAAGGTCTTATTATGGCTTTATTGTCCGAACGTTCCACGACGATGACCGCTCCG
>JAEHDI010001092.1 GCA_016880505.1 Bryobacterales bacterium
GCAAAACACCCGATCAACGGCCGGTTCGCAGGGTACTCGCGCGACTGCCGCCAGTCGTTCACCTGGAGGGAGCCTGCCATCACCCTCGAGCCGCGGTCGCCTAATGTCACCGTCCTGGCGAATCTGATCGACTACCAGGACCGTGAGCTTGGTAACTCGATGACCGCCTATGAAAGCTCGCTCGGCGGGCGTGTGGTCGTTGCCGGCTACTTTCCATGGTCGCAGTTACACAACCTCGCGAAATCATCCCAGATGAAGGCGGTCTGCGATTGGCTGAGCCACGGCCGGATGCCCGTTGTGGTCGATTCCTTCGCCCGGATCCATGTGTGGGCGCGCAAGCCGGGTCCCGGCAACCTGGCGTGCGTGGTTCTCAATGGCTCGCAGGAGCCGCTCCAGACGATCAGATTGCGTCTTCGTGGCCGATATTCGAAGCTCGAATGGGTGACATTCGAGAACCGGCGCATGGCGCTCAAGCCGGCGGGTGGAACAGCGGATGAAGTTCGCGTCAGCACCCCGCCGCTGGCAGCGTGGAATATCGGATTGCTCTTAGCTTCAGCCTAAGAAGGAGGTTCTGATGAGCGAATTCAAGAGTGCAGGTGCGCGATTCATCACTGTTGATGGTAAGTATCGGGTCTGGACCAAGCGCGTTGGAGACAGCCCGATCAAGGTTCTGACGCTGCACGGTGGCCCCGGCGCGTGCCATCTCTATTTCGAGTGCTTCGAGGATTTCCTCCCGCAGGCCGGCATCGAGTTCTACTATTACGATCAGCTCGGGTCGCTGTTTTCCGACGACCCGGATGATCTCTCTCTCTGGACCATCGACCGATTTCGCGACGAAGTGGAGCAGGTCCGCCTCGCGCTCGGCCTCGACCATTTCATCTTGTACGGCCAGTCTTGGGGCGGCATGCTGGCAATCGAGTACGCCCTGAAATACCAGGAGCATCTGAAGGCGCTAGTGATCTCCAACATGACCGCAAGCATCCCGTGCTACGTGGACTACCTCAACGAGCTGCGGCGGAAGTTCCCGGAGGAAGTCCAGCGAACGCTTGCGAAGTGCGAAGCCGCGGGAGACTACGAGGCCCCGGAGTACCAGGAGGCGATGTACAAGCAGCTCTATGGAGCGCACCTGTGCCGCCTTGATCCCTATCCCGCTCCGGTGGACTTGAGCTTCCGATTCCTGAATCCCAGGATCTACAACCACATGCAGGGGCCGAACGAGTTCGTCGTCACCGGCACGTTCAAGGACTGGGACCGCTGGGCCGACCTCCCACAGATCCGTGTGCCCGCGCTGGTGATGGCCGCCGAACACGACACGATGAGTCCGGAAGAGCTGGCACGAATGGCGAAACTCATGCCAAACGGCCGGCTGGCATTCTGCCCGAACGGCAGCCATCTGGCGATGTGGGACGACCAGGAGGTCTACTTCCGGGAGCTGATCCGGTTTCTGAAGAGCTGAGGCTCGCGCTGGGCTGTCAGGCGCCACTGCGTACCTCTTCCATGGCCCGCTGGATCAGTCGCTCCATCCTGCGGTAGTGAGAACCGCCCCAGTACACGCGATTGCAGTCCGGGCAGCGGCGGAAGTCGTCGTAGTGTTCGCGGCTTCTCTCCGGCACGAGGTCCGCCACGTCCTCCACGGCTGCCGGCTCCAACAGTGCGTTGCATCGCAGGCAGCGGCGAAATGGCTCGATCGACCCGGCGAGGTCGAAGCGGCGCATCACCTCAACAAGTTGCCGGCGCGGGTTTGTGTCGCGCACATAGTACCCGTGTGTGACGGCTTTCCGCTTCAGCAGCCCCCGGTCCCGGGTAAGAAGAATCCGATGATCCTCCGCCGAAATCCGCGCGAGTTCTTCGTCCTCGCAATCCTGCCCATGAAGCGTATCGAAACCGAGCATCCGGAGGTATGCGGCCAGCCGGCCGAGATGCGTGTCGAGCACGAAGAGCGTCTCTCGAAGCGGCTTCGGCCGGACGCGGTTCACCGTTGCGATGTCCAGTCCCTCGAACACCGGATAGATGCTCACCTTGTCGCCATCCTCGACGACACGCGCGAAGTCAACAGGCTCGCTATTCACCAAAACCAGATCGACCTCGGTGTGCGGCACACCTGCGGCCTCGATCAGGTGTTTGACCGTCTGATTCCCGTTGAACTCGTACTCGAAAGCGACCATCCGCTTCTCCGCGGGCAGAAAGTCATTCAGCTCGGCATAGAAGCGGAACTGGGCCCGTTTCGTCACGGCGAGATTCGAAAGACGGTCCAAGGATGCGAGTTTAGGTCGCGCAGGAGCGGTTTCTGCCAGGCGAACTCCGGGTGTTTCTTTAGGTGCTCCACGACGTTGAAGTGAATGCCGCAAGAGTGCCCCATCGAGGCAATGAACGACATCCGTTCGGCCATCGCAGCGTCCGCAACCTTCGCTTGCACTGCCCCCGCGGGACTATACTCCGGTTGCCACGGCTTCGATCCGCGGGGAGAAAGATCGATGTGGCCACAGAGCGTACGCTCGCTGGGGTCATTCTTCTTCGCGAACGAATCGTGGTGGTCGGAGAGAAATCGCTTGCCGGCCTCCACGTCGATCCGGCCCTTGTACTCGGCCTCCAACTGCGCCCAGCGGGCTCGCCGAGCGTTGGCGCTCACGGACGGATTCTTCACCTCGAACCCCGTCTCCTCGCGCGCGAGCTTCTCGTCGACCGGAAAGTTCGAGCCGCCGAAGAAGCCGTCCTTCGTCCGCCGCAGGTTGACGTGCTTGAGCCCGAGTTCCAGGCTCCCAATCTCGTTCGTCTTGCGGTCCGCGACCAGCCAGTTGTTGGCGTACCCGCCGTTGTTCCCTTCCTTCATGATCCGGACGAAGTCGTCGATCGACGCGGCGTACTGCATCGCCTTCCGCGCGCGAACGAACTCAGGGATGCCCTCGGGATCGAAGCCGAAGAAGCGTGTGATGGTCGTCTCGGTGATCAGAATTCCGGCCGAATTGACCCCGAAATCGTCGCCGCTGTGGATGCGCCCGGGAAAGCCGTCCATCAGGAAGCGTTGGCCGCTCGCGGGCCGAATGTCGAAGATGATGTTCCACCGCTGTCCGTCGAGATAGTCCGACCAGTTGTTGTGGCCGATGACTATTCTGCCGTCTTTCGTGTAACTGCCCGTTGCTGCGAAGGCACTGCAGCGGTCCGCCACCACGCCCGCTGCGGTTGGGGTGCCCTTCCGCTGCAGGTCGTACCACGGCGCGTAGTAGCCGGAAAGCTCGATCGAGGCGTTGAGCGCGACCACGTCCCATAGATCGAGCTTGATGCCACGCGCCTGGAGCCCCTCGGTGATCCCCTGCATCTCCTCGCGGTACTCGGCTTCGATCTTCGGCCAAAGCATCTTTTCAGCCGCGTTGCGGTAGAACTGCCAGTCCTTGTCCGAGTCGTGGGTCGCCAGCAGAGCAGTCACTTTGTGCGCGTCCGCGATCTCCGGCGCTAGAAGCCACCCGTGCTGGAAGCCGATGTCGCGGGGTTTGCCTTCCAGGTGAACGAAGATCCAGCCGTTGTTCTCCGGATGACGAAACGCGCTCTTCAGTCGCGGGTCGGCTGCCGGCTCGCGAGAGACAAGCTGGATACTCAACCCGGCAAGCGCAGCCAGGATCAACACTACATGGCGTCGCAAGGTCCCCTCCTTGGGGTCATCATAACGCCACCGCGCTGTCAGTTCCTATGGAAGGGTCAGGATTTTGATGAGCGACGGCAAGTCTCGCGACCGGTAGACTCGCTGGGTCGCCTTCTGGAAGTCGGCTTCCTTCGCCAGGTGGATCTGCATGAACTTCTGCGGATTGCGGTCCACAAGCGGAAACCACGAACTTTGCACGTGCAGCATCATCCGGTGGCCGCTGCGGAAGGTGTGGTAGACGTCCGGCATCACGAATTCCACCTTCACCGGCTTGCCCGGCTGGAATGGCTCGGGCTTCTCGAAGCTATTGCGGAACTTTCCGCGAAACGGTTCCCCGCGCACCAGTTGCTCATAGCCGCCCATACGGACACCCCGCGGATTCGGATCGGGATCCGGAAAGTCGGCCGGGTAGACGTCAATCAGCTTCACGACAAAGTCCGAATCGGTGCCAGTGGTCGAGACGTGCAGGCTGGCGGTCACCGGACCAGCAAGTGTCAGGTCCGTTTCCAGCGGTTCGGTCTGGTAGACAAGCACATCGGTCCGGCGCGAGGCGAAACGCTGGTCGTGTGTCATATAGTCGCCCGGCATTCCGAACTGGATCCGGCCGGACACAGGCACCGGCTTTGTCGGGTCACTGATGTATTCGTCGAACACGCCTGCGCCGGATTCCCGCGGCGCGTCACCTGTGAGACGGTCGGCCTCCCGGAGATAGAACGTCTTCGAAATTGCCGCCTTCGGGGGCCATGTGTCCTGCCGGCGCCACTGGTTGCGTCCCGTCTCGAACACGTACGCCTCCGGCAGCGAGCCCTCCCCCTTGTCCTTCAGATAGCGCTCAAAGAAGCGGAACTCGATACTGTCCCGGAAAAACACTTCCGACTTCGTGTGGAACTCGATGTCCCCCACTTTGTCTTTTGTCCCCGAGGACCACTGCCCGTGCGTCCAAGGACCCATCACCAGCATGTTGACGGCGCCTGGCGTGGACTGTTCGATGGCTTTGTACACATTGAGGGGACCCCAGACGTCCTCGGCGTCGAACCACCCTCCGACGGTAAGCACCGCCGGCTTGATGTTCTTGAGATGAGCCTGCATGCTCCGCGCTTTCCAGTACTCGTCGTACGTGTCGTGGCCAAGGAGTTCCTGCCAGAACGCGATCCGGCCCTTGAAGTGCCTCTCGTCGGCGTTGAAAAGCGGGCCCATCTCAAGGAAGAATTGGTAGCCGTCGGGTGTGCCGGGATCGAACGAAGTCTCCGGGATCGTCGCTTTCTCGGGCTTAGGGCGGCCGAAGCGCGCGAAGAAACTAAATGCGTGCGCCAGAAACAACGCCCCGTTGTGC
>JAEHDI010001093.1 GCA_016880505.1 Bryobacterales bacterium
ACATAGTCCACTCCGTCCCGCCTCGCAATCAGTTCGGTGCGAGTGTGCATGCAATTCGGTTGCATAAAGACCGCAATTACACTCATTCTAAGCCGAAAGCGGTTCCTGTCAAGTCCCTGCGTTTCGCTAGACTGAAACTCTGTGATTGCGCTGGCTATATTCTGTGGCACCTGCCTGGTTCTGGCGATCGGCACATTTCCAGGCCTCCGGATTGACCGCACGGGCGCGGCGATCATTGGCGCCAGCCTCATGCTTGGCTGCAATGTCCTGACGTTCGAAGAGGCCATTCAGGCCGTGGATTATTCAACGCTGGTGTTGCTGTTTGGCATGATGATCGTGGTCGCCAACCTTCGGTTGTCCGGGTTTTTCCGTCTGGTGAGCACCTGGGCGATGCGCCACACCCACCACCCGTGGACGCTGCTGGCCGCCATTGTGGTGGTCTCGGGGCTCTTTTCGGCATTCTTCGTCAGCGACACGATGTGTTTGGTTCTGACCCCGCTGGTGCTTGAGGTAACAGCCACGCTGCGGCGCAATCCCTTGCCCTACGGGAGCTTGTCCGGCATCCCCTACCGGCAGTTCACTGCCGCGCTGGCGCCGGTGGCGATTGTGGGTCTGTTACTGACGTTCGCCGCCATCGTGCTGTTTTTCCCCACGGAGTTTCGGGACCGGCAACGGGTGGAGATGGCGGAACTGAGGGTTCGTGTGAACCGCGTGCTGCTGTGGAAGGCCGTCGTGGCCTCTGTCGGCATGATCGTATTCTTTTTCTGGGGCTGGCCGGTCGCCAAGGTCGCTATCGTCGCCGGGGCCCTGCTGCTGATCACCCGCAGGGTGAAGCCGGAGAAGGTGTACCACGAGATCGACTGGTCCCTGCTGGCGATGTTTGCCGGCCTGTTCATTGTTGTGGCCGGGGTGGAGAAAACGTCCCTTGAGCGGGATCTGCTGGCTTTCGCCGCGCGTTTTCGGCTGGACCGCGTCGGGGTGTTGAGCGCGTTCTCAGCGCTGTTGTCCAACATCGTAAGTAACGTTCCGGCGGTACTCGTCTTCCGCCCTGTGGTACCGAAGCTGTCCGATCCGCACCTGGGCTGGTTGACCCTGGCCATGTCGTCCACTCTGGCCGGGAATCTTACTCTGCTGGGATCCGTGGCGAACCTGATCGTCGTACAGCGCGCCCGGCACGACGTACGTATTTCTTTCTGGGACTACTGCCGCGTGGGCATCCCGCTGACGCTGCTCAGCCTGGCGGCGGGCGCGGCTTATTTGCGCTACCTCGGGCCCGGCCGGGCTTCTTGACGCAGACCCTGACGGGATTGCTGCGACGCCATTATTATCGAACCGGGCTCCGCCCATCATCGTAATAACGGATACAGGACTCTTGTATTTCGGGACCTCGCGAGGTGATCGTGTTCGATTCTGTTGTCAAAGACATCTCTTACGCCGTCCGCTCTTTCGGCAGAACTCCGGGGCTGACGCTTGCCATCATCGTTTCAATCGGGCTTGGAATCGCCGCCAATACGGTCGTCTTCAGCATGGTGAACGAGCTGCTCATCAAGGACATGCCCGTCCGCGATCCGGCCCGTCTCAGCGTCGTCTCGCCTGACAATAGCCCGACCTCGTCATACCCCGAGTACCTTGACTTCCGCGATCAGAGCAGTGCGGTGTTGGACGGCCTCGCGGCCCACACTATCCTCCCGGTACCGGCGAACATCAGCGCGTCGGGCATGCCCCAACGAGCGTGGGGCCAGCTCGTCTCCGGGAACTGGTTCTCTGTGACCGGAGTTTCCCTTTACCTCGGCCGCGGCGTCCTTCCGTTTGAGGATGAAGTACCCGGGCGGGACGTGGTAGTTGTGCTCGGCTATGGCTTGTGGCAGAGGCTTGGAGGAGACCGCTCAATCGTCGGCAAGCGTACCGTGTTCAGCGGCGTACCGCACACCGTCGTGGGAGTAACTCCGCCCGGCTTTTTCGGCATCGATCGCGGTATCGCCGCCGAATTCTGGGCTCCATTGGCGATGCGCGGGCACCTTTCCCCGGACGTCGTGGGCAACGAAGCGAGCCGGGAGAACCGCTGGCTCCAAATGACTGGCCGCCTGCGAACCGGCGTCAGCCGGGACCAGGCGCTCGCCGCTCTGAACGTAATCTACACGCGGATGGTTGCGGAGCGCGAGAAGGGAAGGAAGACGCTGCCCGTGGTTCTGCATCGCGCCGGAGAGATGCCTATCTTTGAGGGCGAGATCAGGCTGCTGCTGAAAGCGCTGGCGATCGTCGTCGGCCTGGTGCTGCTCATCGCCTGCGCCAACGTCGCCAACCTGCTTCTCGCCCGCGCCGCATCGAGGCAGCAGGAGATCGGCGTACGCCTGGCGATCGGTGCCAGCCGCGGCCGCCTGGTGCGGCAGTTGCTCACAGAGAGCATTCTCCTGGCGGGCGCCGGCGGCGCTTTCGGCTTCCTTCTTTCGGTCCCGGGTACGGCTGCCCTCGCCCGCCTTCAACCGCCGTTGCCCATCCCCATGAGGTTCGACTTTTCGCCGGACAGCCGCGTGCTCGTATTCACCACCGCGCTCGCCCTGTTCACAGGGATCCTCTTCGGCCTGGCACCGGCGCTCACGGGCGCGCGCAGCCTGGTGGGAGCGCGGTTCCGGCGCAACCGGCTCTCGCGTCTGTTGGTGGGGCTACAGGTTGCGCTTTCCGTAGTACTGCTCCTTGGCTCGGGCCTTTTTCTGCGCAGCCTCCAAAAGGCCGCTTCCATCGACAGCGGCCTGAAGCCGGAAGGCGTCCTCATGCTGGCCATCGACCCGAAGGGACAGGGATACACGCCGGAGAAATCCAAGCGGTTTTTCCAGGAACTCCAGCAACGCTTGGAGGCGACTCCAGACGTCGAGTCGATGAGCTATGTCGACCTGGCGCCTCTCAGCCTCGTTGTCAACAATACGGAGTTTCTCGATGCGGACACCGGGTCCACGGTGCTCACCCGGGGCGACCGATTCCGTGTCGGAACCCATTATTTTCGGGCCTCTGGAATCACCTTGCTCCGCGGCCGCGACTTCGATCCGGTGAGCGACGACAAGGCCCCGGTCGTGATCGTCAACCAGGCCATGGCTAGCCGGGTTTTTGGAGTCGCGAACCCCATCGGCCGGCACATTCGCCCCCAAAATGAACGCCAGACCTACGAGGTTATCGGCTTGGTGCGGAACGCGAAGGTGAAAACCCTCGGCGAAGGCGATCGGCCGTGTGCGTTCCATTACCTATCCGACTTCGGCCGTGTGAACTCTCTCTTTG
>JAEHDI010001094.1 GCA_016880505.1 Bryobacterales bacterium
ATTTTCCCACGCAGGGCCGCCCGCTCTTCCACTACAAAGCCGGAATTCCCCGAAAATGCGGCCGCCAGGTAGTCCCTGGGGGGTATTGACGGTGGGGTCAGATAGGAGTAAATTCGGGGTGGGTTCGCGCGTAGAGGCACGAGCGTGATCATTTCCCACACAACCGAACCTGAACGCGAGCCAAGTCAACTCCTTCCCTCGACGGGCCTTTTTGGGAGCCATAATTCCCTGCAGCAAATCTGAGTGACGACGACTTCCGTTGACGGAGGTGGGCCGCCAATACGGAAGTGAGGGGCAAAAATGCGAAACCTTAACCTGAAGGGCGTAGCCATGCTTTGCGCGATTGTGGCGCCTTTGGTGTTCGCGCAAAGCGACCGGGGGACGATTACGGGAGTGGTTCGGGACGCCAGTGGCATGTCAGTCCCGGCCGCCGAAGTGCGGATCGTCAATGAAGCCACCGGAATCACCAGCAGCACCGTAACGAGCGAAACCGGCAATTACACCTTGCCGATCTTGCCTATCGGCGCCTACACCATCACGGTACAGCACGCCGGGTTCAAGACCTATGTACGGAATGCGATCCCCGTACAGGTGGGCCAGACCACGCGTATCGATATCGTGCTCGAAATCGGACAACTCGAGGAAAAGGTGACCGTCACAGCGGAGGCGCCGCTAATCAGCATCGACACCTCCGACGTCGGAACCGTGATCAACCAGCAGCGCTTTCTGGACTTGCCGCTGGCCCTCGGAGGCGATATCCGCAACGCGTCGTCCTTCATCTTCCTGTCGCCGGGGGTGGCGGGCGACACATGGGAGAAGCACATCGCGGGCGGCGGTTCTTTCACGGATGCCGTTTACTACGACGGGGTGGCCCTGCAAGTTGCCCCCAACAACGACATTCAGTACAACCCTTCTGTCGACGCGATCCAGGAATTCAAGCTGATCACCAACGTCTACTCGTCGGAATATGGCCACGCCATGAGCGGCGTAACGAGTTTCACGCTGAAGAGCGGCACGAACGAGTTCCACGGAAACGCTTTCGAGTTCTTCCGCAACGAGAAACTGGATGCGCGCGGTTTCTTCAGCCCCAATCGGCTGCCGACGCGCCAGAACGAATTCGGAGGGACTTTCGGAGGACCGATCCGGAAGAACAAGACGTTCTTTTTCACCTCCCTGGACAGCTTCCGCCGGCGGCAGGGCAGCACGCCCGCAGTGACCACCGTGGCGGTGCCGGAGTTCCTGGCCGGCGACTTCCGCCGCTGGCCCTCGGCGATTTACGATCCAACCACGACGAGGGCCGACGGACAAGGCGGCTTCACACGGTTGCCGTTCGCCGATAACCAGATACCGGCTGACCATTTCAGCAACGTCTCAAAGCAGATCGTGCCTTTGCTGCCTGCGCCGAGCTTCCCAGATCTTATCTCGAACAATTTCACCGCTCCCCTGGTCTCCCCGATGCAAGACGCTCACAACTGGACCCTAAAGCTGGACCACCAGTTGAGTTCGTACCACAAGCTGTTCGGCACGTTCTTCATGACCAACCGGCCGGCCATCAAGGGTTGGGGTCCAAGTGTGCCGGGTCCGGCGGAATCACACAACCGGCAGGATCTGAACAGCCGCTTCCTGCGCGTGGGTTACGACTGGACGATCAGCCCTACCATGCTGAACCACTTCGTAGCCAGCATCGACCGCGTGGTGGACACGAACCATACGCTGTCGCGCGGCAAGGGCTGGCCGCAAAAGCTCGGCCTCACCGGTGTACAAGGCGATGTATTCCCAATGGTTTACTTCAACCAGGGTTACGCGCTGCTCGGGGACGGCAGCAATTATCGGGCGGCCATGACCACCTGGGGTTTGCAGGACACCATCAGCATGAACCGGGGCAGGCACGCACTGAAGTTTGGCGCAGAAGTCATGCGCCACCAGGATAACTACAACGACGAGGGGGGAGTGGCGGGAACATACAACTTCTCGAACCTCGAAACCGCGCTCCCGGGCAGCCCGGATACCGGGAACGCGTTTGCGAGCTTCCTGGTCGGGGCCGTGGACAGCGCCAGTGCCCAGTTTCACACCACCGAATTGGGCGCCCGCTGGACCTACTTCGGCGCGTTCGCACAGGACGATTTCAAAGTCAGCCAGAAGCTCACGCTGAATCTCGGCCTGCGATGGGAAGCACAGAATCCCTTCTCCGATGTACTGGACCGTTTCTCCTACATGGACCCGAAGCTCCCCAACCCGGGCGCCGGTGACAGGCCGGGCGCGTACACGTTCGCAGGCACGCGGGGCGGAAATTGGAAAACTCTCGGCGACACGGTCTGGGCGAATTTCGGACCCCGCTTCGGCTTCGCCTACAACTTCAGAGAGAACTGGGTCGTGCGCGGCGGGTACGGGATTTTCTTCCTGAATCAGACGACCGTCATGTGGATCCCGACCGCGGACGGATTCAACACCTATGCGGGCTTCTTCTCGCCCAACGCCGGCATCACGCCCGCGTTCAATTGGGACGACGGCTTCCCGCAGAATTTCCCGCATCCTCCAATCACCACCCCCACGGTGCAGAACGGACTGAATGCCACCTTGAATCTGCGCTCGCGAGCCGGCGTCTGGCCGTACTCCCAGCAGTGGAACTTCACGGTGGAGCGGCAACTGGGACGCTCGGCCTCAATCCGGACCTCGTACGTGGGGATTCACGGCACCCGGCTCTGGAACGCGGACGGCACGCAATGGAACCAGGTGTATCCGAGCAATCTCCAACTGGGGGACCTGCTGACCGCTCCCATCGACTCGCCTGAGGCGAGGGCAGCCGGCTTTGGCGAGCCGTTCCCCGGATTCAGCAATCTCTGGGGCGGCCGCGCCACCGTCGCACAGTCCCTGCGCCCGTTCCCGCAGTACGGCGGCATCTGGGAGTGGAACGGCACCTATGGCAGTTCCATCTATCACTCGTTCCAGCTATACGGCCAGAAACGTCTAGCCGCGGGATTCGATTTCACAGTCGCCTATACCTTCTCGAAGCTGCTTGACGACACCAACCAGATCGGTTCCGGCAGCGGCGGATATCAGAACTACTACGACCGCCGCGCCGAGCGTTCGCTGAGCGCCAACGACCAGACTCATGCGGTGTCTTTGAGCTACGTCTACCAGTTGCCGTTCGGGCCCGGCCGGAAGTACTTGAATACCGGCGCCGCATCGAAAGCCTTCGGCGGCTGGCTCGTCAGCGGTATTCAGCGGTACGCGAGCGGAACGCCGATCGCCGTCAGCACTGTGAACAATCTGCCGATCTTCAACGGCATTCTCAGGCCGAACGTTGTTCCCAATGCGGACCTGCACGCGACCACCGGGCCGGGAGGGTTCGACCCGGCGCGCGACCTTTATATCAACCCGGCTGCCTTCACCGATCCGGCGCCATTCACCTTCGGCAATGCGCCGCGATATCTGGCGCTGAGAAACTTCGGCACCCGCTCCGAGTCGTTCGCCGTTGTGAAAGACACGGCCCTGCACGAGAGAGTGTCGCTTCAGTTCCGGCTCGAGCTTTCGAACCCGTTCAATCGAGTGGTATTCGGCAGCCCGGTCAACGACATGTCAGCCCAGAGCTTCGGGAGAATCGGCAGCCAGCAGAACAACCCACGCAACCTGCAGTTGGGTCTGAAGTTGATCTGGTGACGCGCACCTCGCGCCGCCCCGGAGTTAGACTGAAACGTTCCGGAGCTATCGCGAGATGACGAATTTGAATCGGCGGGCGTTTCTTATGACCAGCGGCGCAGCGCTGGGCCGGGCCGTATTGCCGGCCCAGCAACCGGCCACGGCGCCTTCCTACGCTGAACAATACCCGGACATGCTGCTCCGGTATCTTTCGGCAAGGC
>JAEHDI010001095.1 GCA_016880505.1 Bryobacterales bacterium
ACCGTGGCGATTGCGAGCAGGGCAGACACACAAGAAGCTTTTCGGAGAGATAAGGACATCGCTATTTTCGGACCTCGGGCTACGTATATACCGCTTCCATGAGCACAGTCAAGCGCGCTGCTGTGACGGAGTGCGCGATACAGAAGTCTAGAGTCCGTGAAACCCCCAGGTGCAGACGTGGTTTCATTGACTGCCCGCTCAACGACGGCAGTGAGTCGGCAACTGAATTTCCTTTGTTTTCTGTAAGTCGGCCGCATTAAGGAAAAATTGAACCTTGACATGATTCAGAGTTTGCGACATTATGCTCCTGTTTTTGGGGCCGCCGGAGCGTGGCGGCTTCCAGGAGAAAGTTATGTACGGTCCGTCTAAGGCATGCTCGATTTGTGTCTGTGTCTTATATAAGAGAGCTCAATGAGCGAGCTGATACACATCCGCACCATTCGGGCATGGACACCGTCCGCCCCAAGCCCTGTTGCTTTTGCTAAAACTGCCAGACAACACCGTGGCTTGCATTCCTCGGAGGTTATGACCGAACGGGAGCCTGAGAGTCTAAGGACACGCACATGCCAACAGGTGGTGCACCGGTCGCGCGTGCCGCGTCAATCCAAGTGGTCCTTCGTTGCTGTGGCCTGCACCCTCGTCCCAGTACTTTTCGGCGCACCCACGCCGCAGAAGGAGAGATCCCTTGAGGGGGCGTACCCAAGAGGAAAAGGAGTGCCTGTCCCTACTGAAGAGGCGTACGAACGGGTCTGGGACACGGCTTTCGCGAGTGCCAAGGAAGATTGGAGAACGACGCAATTCTCACTAGTGCTCCGATTCTTGCCCAGTTTTCACCCGGAGCTGCAAATTATCATCCGTTGCGGGCGAGACACTGAGCCCTTAATACGATACTCCAAGGCAAGGGCACCCGCGCATGAAGTCTTGATGAGTGCCTTCGCTGGCCAGCGGGACCCAGACCCCACGGCGGCGGCGAAGCAAATGGAGGTAAGACACTCCATCCTGAAGGTTTCCCAGGCTTCGGCGGAGCGATGGGTCGAGGGTTTCTGGCGTTCACTTGCCGAATCGACGACTTCCCTCGAGAACTCAGCGTTCGAAGGTGGGATAATGCTTGACCCCACTATCTACAGGTTGGAATACTCCCAACGGTTCAATACCCTCAGTTTCTCGTTTCAGGACGTGGAGATCGGCCGCGAATCCCAGGGCAATCTGCCTGTTATTCGGTGGATGAATGGTGTCCGTCGCGAAATCGAGGGAATGTTAGCCGAGCGAAGCCAGCCGTAAGTGCACGTTTGAAGCCCCGGCAGCGCCACCCACCAAGATTAGGTGACAGGCTACGAAATTGCCAAACTCACCTGTCCTCCGGACTCCGTCGCCAACGATCGGTGCCAACGCCCCATGCTCAGGTTGTGCTGCCCGGTTTCTCGGGACCCCGCTACACCGTTCGGCGCAGCATGTCGAGCGCGGTTTAAGCAGCCATCGCGCGGACTATGGCCTCAGCCACTCCCAGCTCGGAGGTCGTTTCTGACTGCGACGGCGGACAACTTGCCGCCGGGGTCCGCCCTACCTGCGCGCACGGCTGTGACATAATTAGCGAAACTGATTCTGGAGAGGGACCCATGATTGAAATCGATCCGTTGGACGATTCTGTGTTGGAACGCCGCGATCTTTTTCGGGGAGCCGGAACCGTCGCGGCATGGCTCGCCGCGGCCAACCAGGGAGTCGCGCAGGCCGAACCGGCGGACCGCGTGCCCGAAGCACAGGCCGGCCCAATGCTTCCGACTGTCCCGTTCGGCAAGCACAAGCTCACGCGGCTGATCGCCGGAGCGAACACGATTTATGGTTACTCGCACTTCAACTATGTGTTCTCGACGACGATGGGCGAGTATCACACGACCCCGCGTGTGTTGTCCTTTCTCGAACAGTTGGAGCGGGCAGGCGTCAACACGTGGCAGGCGAGCTGGAGCGAGCGTCTCGAGATCGACTGGCTGAAGTACAAGGAGAAGGGCGGAAAGCTCCAGTTGCTCCTGCTGTCCCGGCCGAACTTCAACGAGCAGCCTGAGATGG
>JAEHDI010001096.1 GCA_016880505.1 Bryobacterales bacterium
CACTTCAATTATGACCACGTGGCTGAACCATCCCTCGTGACATTTTCGATATAGTTTTCTCCCCTGACATCTTGGAGAGGATGCAAAGATGCGCCACGCTAGTTTTGCCGTAGTCGCAGGAATTGTGCTCGGCTCCTTCGCAGGAGTTGGGCTGGCTCAAGCCCAGGCGATTCCAAAATCGCTTCAGGACAGCGGTTCGGAGGCCGTCCTGAGAGAGCGTAAGAACAGTTGGACCGTAGGTGTCGCCGGCGGTCTGCTCGAGGGGACGCGTCTGCGTTTCGTCGACGAGATGGCGCGCGTGGTCGCCGACGGCGACAACATGCGCGTGATGCCGCTGATATCACAGGGCTCAGCCTCGAACCTCGAGGATCTTCTCTACCTGCGTGGCGTCGACGTCGCGGTCACGCAGTCGGACGTGTTCGAGTTCTTCCGCACGGAACGCGCAACGCCCAATCTCGACAAGCGAGTCCATTACATCTTCCGCTTTCCGCCGTCGGAGACGCACATCGTCGCGAAAAAGGAGATCCGCTCGATCGAGGATCTGCGCGGCAAGAAGGTCCACTTCGGCTCGGATGGCGCTTCCGGCACCCTGACCGGACCAATCCTGTTCCAGCGGCTCGGCGTCCAAGTCCAGCAGGTCGAGGGCACCATGGACAACCCGACCGGCATGCACAAGGTCGCGACCGGAGAGATCGATGCGGTCGTGCGCGTGACGAGCAAGCCGACTGCTTACATCTCGAAGATTCCGGCGAATTCGGGTCTGCACTTGGTGCCGATCCCATTCTCGAAGAAGTTCACGGATTACTATGCGCTCGGCGAGTTCACCAACGAGGACTATCCGAACATGGTTGCGCCGGGTGAACGCGTCGACACCATCTCCGTGCCCGGGGTGCTCGCGGTCTACAACTGGCCGAAGAACACTGATCGATATCGCAAGGTCGAGCGCTTCGTCGAGCGGCTGTTCGCCAACTGGGACAAGCTGCTGCAGAAGCCGTACCATCCGAAGTGGAAGGACATCAATCTGGCGGCCACGGTCGAGGGCTGGACCCGGTTCTCCGTCGCGGAACAGGAGCTGCAGCGCCTCAAAGGTTCGACCGGATCGACCCAGCAAGACCTCAATCGCGAATTTCAGGCGTTCTTGAACCGGCCGGGGGAGAACGCCAAGCCGAACCCCAATCAGACGGAACGCGAGGCTTTGTTTCGCCAGTTCCTGCAATGGCGCGACAAGCAGGGAGGAGGGAGGCCGCGCTAGTGCTGTCCGATACCCATTAATCCTGAAAACGCGCTGGAAAGTGCGTCAAGATCACGAAGCTGGAGCAGTTTCCGGTCCCGCAGGAACGGAGACTGCTCCTACGTAACTCCGGCGTAACGCGTTAAGATGCCTGCGGGTGCAGGCGCCGAGTTCATATCGATCTGCTGTCGTACACACAGGAGGCGTCATCCGTGTCGCGAGTGATCCTTTCGGTTCTGATTTGCGTTTGCGCGCAGGTCGGCTTTGCACAGGCGCAGGACAAATATCCCTCCCGCCCGGTGCGCATCATCGTGCCCTCGCCGCCGGCCGGCGGAACCGACATCATCGCACGCGTGCTGGCGCAAAAATTCTCCACGGCCTTCGGTCAGCAATTCATCGTGGAAAATCGTCCCGGCGCCGGCAACATGATCGGCATCGAGTCGGTCGCGCGCTCGGCGAACGACGGTTACACGTTGCTGATGGTGCCGAGCACGCTCGCGCTGAACTCCGTGCTGTACAAGAAGGTCAACTACGACCCGATCAAGGATTTCGCGCC
>JAEHDI010000141.1 GCA_016880505.1 Bryobacterales bacterium
CCTCAACATGGAAACGAAGAACACCATCCGGGGAGAGCTGAAGCACCGGGGACAAACGTGGGGAGGCGGCGTGAGCGGCTGGTATCTGCGAACAAAGGACTCGGAGTCCGGGCATGTGTCGAGTGCAGCGGAGTCGGTGACGTCGTCGTCGATCACGTCCGAGTTCAACAGCGTTCTGATGTGGAACGAACTGGTTTCGCCGACTCGGAATGACCTGGAGGCTTCCCGGCTGGCGCCGCTTGACTATCAGGTAAGTGGCCGGTTGCGGACCTTCGTGCTGGACGGCTTTGCCCTCGCTTCACTGGTGAGCAACGACACCATTCGCCTCGAGTTGATCATGGGAGGCAAGTTCGCGAGGGTTCGCTCGGACCAGGATCAGGACTTGAAGGTGAGGGCGTTCATTCTGAACGCCTTCAGGCCGCTGCATTTCAACAACAACATCGAGTTTTCGAGCGTTGCGGAGGCGAACTTCAACGGAGTCGGCCCGCTGGTCGGATGGGCCGGTCGCGCCACGTGGCGTCGTCTCCGGGTCGACGCATCCGTGACGGAATCTGTCGTGTACGCATCTTCAAAGCAGACGGGACTGTTCTCCGATGTCGATGATGTGACGGCCGCGCAGTCGGCGACCGGTCCTTTCGTCACCTGTCCGGCGGCGCTGGCGACTCTGGGATGTTTGTCCTTTCGGTCCGACTGGAATTTTGAAAAGTCGACGAAGGCATTTGTTCCCGTGACGGACCTGCAGTTGAACCTGCTCGTCGACGTTGCTCAACACATCGCGATCGGCGGCAGCAGCTTCACCAGCATCTGGAACAACGTCCCCGCGCCGCCAGCCTTCACGATCACGCACGCTGATCGTGGCCCCGGACTCGAATGGGATTTCGGCCAACGCTCGTTGAGGTTCGGCTCCGCGGGTCTGATCGTCAATTTTAAGTTCTGACCCCATTTGGTTGACTACTCGGACATTGCGGTCTAGAGTCGGTTGGCCACAACCCGGGCATTTCGCAGAGGGACAACATGCGTGTCAGTGCAGTGTCGGCGGCCCTGATTCTTACCGTCGCGGGAGCAGTCTTCGCCCAGGAATACGTAGAGTTCACCACCCTCCAGGACCGCTTCGGCGTCACCTTTCCGGTGCAGCCGAAGGTCGAAGAGACGATGTGGAAGTCGCAGTTCGGATCGATGTTGCCAGTGCGCATCTACAGCGCGGATTCGGGCAGCAGTCGTTTCAAGGTGACCGTCGTCGACTACAACAACATCGAGGCGATTTCGACCGAGCGCTCGAAGTCATGCCCGCCTGGCGCCGAAACGTGCAGGGGCGGCGGCAGTTCGACCGGCCTCGGGTACTGGAAAGCGGACCTCGCCGGCGCGACGACGTATGCGCAGTGGCAGTTCATGCAGCGTGACGCCAAGATCACATACCTCGGCTGGAACAACATCGACCTTGTCGAGGGAACGATGATCTACATGACGAACAACCCGGACAAGTCGCGCACTTCGGCCGCCATCTACATGCACGAGAACAAGCTGTACATCCTCGAAGGCACTGTGCCGGCCGGCTATCCGGAGCCAGGCTTCTTCCAGCAGTCGATTCGCTGGCTCGATGAGAACGGCAACGGCATCCGTTACCAGACGCTTTATCACAACGGATTTCCGAAACCACCGACCGGCCGCGGTGGCGCGCCTGGGCAGGGACAGGGTCAGGGTGGAGGCCAGGGACAGGGTCAGCGCCAGGGCGGCCAGGGACAGGGCGCGGGTCAGCCGCGATAGGCACTGCGATGCGCGCAATAGTCATCGCCGCGACGGCGCTTTGCACGTTTGCGGGCTCGGCATCCGCTCAGGAATACGTCGAGTTCAAGAGCATGCAGGATCGCTTCACGATCGTGTTCCCCGCGCAGCCGAAGATCACCGATAGCACTTACACGTCCGAGTTCAAGTCGGTACTGCCGGCTCGCATCTACAGCGTGGACCAGGGCAACAGCCACTTCAAGGTAACGGTTGTCGACTACAACAACATCCAGGCGATTGCGACGGAGAAGGCAAAGGCGTGTCCGCCGGGCGCCGAAGCATGTTCGGGTAACACCGGGGCGGGCAGCTCGACAGGTGCCGGCTACTGGAAACCCGACATCGAAGGTGCCGTCATCCACGCCACGTGGGAGCTGATGCAGCGGCCCAACGAGAAGCCCATGTACCTTGGATGGACCAATATGAATCTCGTTGAAGGGCACATGCTGAACCTGGTCAACGAGAAAGACAAGTCACGGACGTCTGCCGCGATCTACATGCACGAAAACAAGCTGTACATCATCGAGGGAACGGTGCCGGCGGGCTATCCAGTACCGGACTTCTTTCAGCAGTCCGTTGGCTGGCTCGATGAGAAGGGGACCGAGATCCGGTACTTGACGATTTACCACAACGGATTTCCGAAGCCGGACGTGCGCACCCAGGGCGGTGGCCAGAACGGCGCCGGCGGCAACGCGGGACGTGGAGGACGGGGGAATCAATGACGATGCGTCTGAAGGGTGTCTCGGTTCTCGCAGCAACGTTACTCGCTGGAGTCATCCTCGCGACCACCGTCGCCGGACAGCAACAGCCGCCCGCACAGGAAGGCCAGCGACAAGGTGGCGGCGGGCGCCGCGGTGATGCGACACCGCCACCTCCTCCGCCGCCGCAGCCGGGACATCCCTCGGGCAAGCTCGTGATCTGGGGCGACCTCGCCAGCTTCGACAATCCGCCGACGTTGCCGACACACTGCATCCTCTTGAACCGTTTCAAGCGTGGCCAGCGCGTCGGCTTCCGCATGACGGCAATCGATGGTGGGACCGGCGAAACCGAGAACACGGCGACGATGGTGATCCACATCAAC
>JAEHDI010001097.1 GCA_016880505.1 Bryobacterales bacterium
ACGTCCCAAGGCTGGATCGTAATCAGCGAGGGCTCCGGCACGTGCAGGGTCGCGAGCTGGTTGAGCGGCGTGGGCGTGCCGTAGTAGTCCACCTTCACATGATCGAAGAGACTCACCGAGGCGCGTCCGGTGCGGATGCCCGCCATCTCGTGCTGGAGGTCGCTCAAGACCTTTTCCATGCGCGATTTCGCATAGTTCTCGACATCCTTCACTGTCCGAAACGCCGGGGCCGTAGCCGCGGTCTGATGTCCTGGTTTCATATAAGCCTCACGGATGGATCAAGGTGCCGACGGGCTCGCCCATCGACATTCGCATTATATTGCCTGTCACGTTGAGATTGAAGACGACGATCGGCAGGCCGTTGTCGCGGCACATCGCGATCGAAGTCGCGTCCATCACTTTCAGCGATTGTGTCAGAACTTCGGTATATGAAATCCGGCGGTAGAGGGTCGCATCGGGGTGTTTCAGCGGGTCCATGTCGTACACGCCGTCAACCCGGGTTCCTTTTGCCAGAATTTCCGCCCGGATCTCGAGCGCCCGAAGGGCAGCCGCGGAATCGGTGGAAAAGTAGGGGCTGGAGGTTCCCGCCGCGAAGATGACGATTCGCCCTTTTTCGAGGTGCCGGATCGCCCGCCGCCGGATAAACGGCTCGGCCACCTGCCGCATCTCGATGGCCGTCATCACCCGCGTGGGCGCACCGGTCGCTTCGAGCGCGTCCTGAAATGCAAGCGCGTTGATCACCGTCGCAAGCATTCCCATGTGGTCCGCCGTTACGCGGTCCATCTTCCGCGCCGCCGTGGAGACGCCGCGGAAGAAATTGCCGCCGCCGACCACCACGCCGATCTCGACTCCACTCGCGGCCACCTCCGCCACCGCCGCCGCCAGAGAGCGAACGGGCGCCGCGTCGATGCCGACCCCGGCTCCCGCAGCCAAAGCTTCGCCGCTCAGCTTCAACAGGATCCGCTTGTAAGTGGTCACGCCGGTCCCGGGACAGACTTCCCCGTCCGTCCCCTCCCTCCGCTTATTGTGCCTGCGCGTCGCCGATCTTGATGCGTACGAACCGCGACACCGTGATGTTCTCGCCGGTCTTCGCAATCTTGGTCTTGATGAGCTGGTCGATGCTGGACGAGTTGTCCTTGATGAACGGCTGATCGTACAGGCAGGTCTCCTCGAAGAACTTGCTGAGGCGTCCTTCGACGATCTTATCCGCCACCTGGGGCGGCTTCCCCTCGGCGAGGACGCGCGCTTTTTGGATCTCACGCTCCTTATCGAGGACTTCCGCCGGGACCTCCTCGCGGCGAACGTACTTCGGATCGGCTGCGGCGATCTGCATCGCCAGATCGTGTACCAGCTCGCCGAACTCGTTCGTCCGCGCCACGAAATCGGACTCGCAGTTCACTTCCACCAGCACCCCCAGCTGGGCGCCGGCGTGGATGTAGCTCCCAATCAGGCCCTGCATCGTCGCGCGGGTCGCCTTCTTGGCGGCCGACGCGATGCCGCGCTTCCGCAGCACCGTCTCCGCCTCGGAAAGGTTGCCCTTTGCCTCGAGCAGAGCGTTCTTACATTCCATCATCCCCGCACCGGTGCGCTCGCGGAGTTCCTTAACCAGTTGCGCGGTAATTTCCGCCATATGATCTTCCTTGTCGTCGAGAATCTGAAATGAAACGAAACGCGGCGCGCGCTATTTCTCCGCTTCGGCCGCTTTCGGCTCCGGAGCGCTGTCCGGAGTTTCCGTACCGGGCGCCTTGCGTGGCAGGGACATCGAAGGCAGGTCCTCGTCGGAGAGGCCCTCGGCCATGATCTGCTCGGCGTAGCGCGGGTCCACGTACTGCGTGTATTCGGGGATTTCCTCGCCCGGCCCTTCCTCGGTGATGATCTTCTCGGCGGCGAAGTCCTGCTCGGTCGCCAGAGCCTTGCCCTCGATGATCGCGTCAGCGACTTTGTTCGTAAACAGGCGAATGGCCCGTAGCGCGTCGTCGTTGCCGGGAATCGGGTGATCCACCTCGTCCGGATCGCAGTTCGTGTCCACCACCGCTACCACCGGGATCGCCAGCTTGCGAGCCTCGCGCACCGCGATCGACTCCTTGTTTGAATCGACCACGAACAGAAGATCGGGCAGCCGGGGCATTTCCTTGATCCCCGCCAGGTTCTGGTCGAGGTGTTTGCGCTCGCGCTCCAGGCGGGAGATCTCCTTCTTGGCCCTTCCCGCGTAGGTTCCCTCGGCGGCCAGGGCTTCCAGCTCCTTCAGCCGTTTGATCGACTTCTGGACCGTCATCATGTTGGTCAACAACCCGCCCAGCCAGCGCTGATTCACGTAGAACATCCCGCAGCGCGTTGCTTCCTCCGCGATCGCCTCCTGTGCCTGGCGCTTGGTGCCGACGAACAGCACC
>JAEHDI010001098.1 GCA_016880505.1 Bryobacterales bacterium
AAAGCGACCATGCCGGCAGGCTATACCCTGTTTGAGCCGGGGAAGCCCGCCGCAACGGTGCCCGTCTCCGACGAAACGAAGCCAATCTCGACGATGGGTGGGGTGCAGGACCAGGGACTTTTGGGCTTCGCTCTCGTCGCCTTCGGTTTTGGCCTGGCGGCGGTCTTCACCCCTTGCGTCTTTCCGATGATCCCGATTACGGTGTCGTTCTTTCTGAACCGGCAGTCGGGTTCGAGGGGACAGAGCGCCTTCCAAGCGGCCGTTTTCTGCCTTGGCATCATCGTCCTGTTCTCCGGACTGGGGCTCCTGACCACGGCCATATTGGGTCCGTTTGGAACGCAGCAATTAGGTTCGAATCCATGGGTCA
Source organism: Bryobacterales bacterium (assembly GCA_016880505.1). Classification (GTDB taxonomy): domain Bacteria; phylum Acidobacteriota; class Terriglobia; order Bryobacterales; family Bryobacteraceae; genus JAEHDI01. The sequence goes on from JAEHDI010001098.1 coordinate 368, forward strand.
ACGGATTCATTTCGCTCGTCTTTATGGTTTTCGGCCTCAGCCTTCTCGGCGCCTTCGAGATCACTCTGCCATCTGGCCTGCTGACGCGGCTCGATCGGGCCTCGCAGGGTGGCGGCGTTGTGGGAACGCTCATCATGGGGCTGACGTTCTCGCTAACGGCGTTCGCCTGCGTCGGTCCGTTCGTAGGGACGCTGCTGGCGGGCTCAGTGTCGGGCGGTGGAACCCGGCCTCTGGTCGGGATGACCTCGTTCGCCGCGGGTCTGGCTGCGCCGTTCTTCCTTTTGGCGCTGTTCCCGACCTACCTGAAGCGGCTGCCGAAAAGCGGCGGCTGGATGTCGCGCGTCAAAGTGGTTCTCGGGTTCGTCATTTTGGCCGCGATGCTGAAGTACGTCAGCAACATTGATGTCGTGATGCAGTGGAACTTCCTCACCAGAGAGAGGTTTCTTGCCGCGTGGGTGGTCCTGTTCGCGCTCCCTGGACTCTATCTGCTCGGTTTTCTGCGGATGGAGGGGGTTGGCCGGGATGACACGGTTGGCATCTGGCGGCTGTGCATCGGCACGATCTTCCTTGTCTTCGCCTTGTGCCTGATTCCCGGGATGTTCGGGGGCAGACTTGGCGAACTGGACGCTTACGTGCCGCTGCCGGCCGGAGGAACGACTCTGGGTGCCTCTTCCGGTACGGCCGGCGCATCCGGACCGGTCTGGATGAAAAACCAGTACGAGCAAGCGCTGGCGAAGGCGCGTGAGGAAGGGAAGCCCGTGCTGTTGAGTTTCACGGGCTACGCCTGCACGAACTGCCACTGGATGAAGGCGAACATGTTCCCACGTACCCAGATCGCCGAAGCGCTGAGCAACTTTGTCCTAGTGGAGCTTTACACAGATGGAACCGACGAAGCCTCGGAGGCTAACCAGAAGGTTCTATCCGACAAGTTCTCCACTTCCGCCATCCCGTTCTATGCGATCGTCGGCGTCGACGGGAAGGTCATCGCCAGCTTCGCGGGACTGACCCGGAGCACCGAGGAGTTTCTGCGCTTCCTCCGGGCCGGACAGGATGGCGCCAGATCTTAATTTAAAAGTTCAGAAACAAGAATGAAGCCATTGATTCTGCTGGTATTATCGTCGGTGATTATGATGGCCGAAGGTCCGCTTCGCGGGTTCCCTCCCGAGGAGTGGCCCGCTCGCCGGGATCTCGAGTCAAGGCTTCGCGCAGTACCGTCTTCCGAACGTCTTCGCGAGTACGTCCGGCGGATGTCTGCCGAGCCGCATCACGCCGGCTCCCCTGGCTCGAAGGCCGTCGCGGAATACGCACTCGGGCTAATGAAGAGCTGGGGACTCGACGCCCGGATTGAGGTCTTCGAGGCGCTCCTACCATACCCCGTGAAGCGGTCGCTCGAAATGGTGGAGCCGGAGCGGTACACAGCCAAGCTGGCCGAACCGGCGATCTCCGAGGATCCGGACTCCGGCGATGCCGGTCAATTGCCGACCTACAACGCTTACTCCGGATCGGGAGTCATCACCGCGCCTCTTGTC
>JAEHDI010001099.1 GCA_016880505.1 Bryobacterales bacterium
GTAGGGCGTCGTCACGTCGCCCGGCACGACGCGATCCTGAGGCATCGCCGGCAGGGCGGCACACACGACTAGCAGCAACGTTTTTCTCATATCGGAAATCGCGATATCTACAGCTTCGCCAGCGTATTGCGCCGCGCCCACACCTTCTCGAAGGCCTGAACATACTGATCGAGCAGTTCGGGCGCTTCTCCGTACAGGATAGGCATGAAGATGTGTGTCGCGTTCACTTGGGTGGTGCCGGCCAGCATCGCCGGAATCTCCGGCTTGTGGTGCCACCACTTCGCCTCGGAGTAGATCTTCATCTTGTGCTGTTCCGGATAGTCCCACTTGCTGGCCCGGACGCCTTCGGCTTGCAGCGCCTTGAGCAGGGTGTCCCGCTTGAACCCCACTTTGGCTTCGTCCAGGAACAACATGCTGGCGTAGTAATAGACCCGCTTCTGGTCGGGACGGCATCGAGGCTCCGACAAGCCGGGAAGTTGGAGCAAACGGTCGTTCAGCGCCCGGATATTCTTCGCCGCTACGGCGTTTCGCTCATCCAGGCCGCGCAACTGCTGCCGCGCCACTGTCGCCGCGAACGGATGCATCCGGTATTTCTGTCCGAAACCCGTTCCCTCGTACTGCCGCACCGGGCTGTCTTGGGGGAACTTGGGCGGGTCTTCGTAGTGGCCGAAGGCGGCGGCCCTTTCGAAGTACTCGCGAGTCTGGTACATTCCCATGCCGCCCTCGACCGACGGCAGTACCTTGGACGCCTGGAAACTGTAAATCCCCATCACACCCCATGCTCCCATCATCTTGCCTTGCATCGACGCGCCGTGCGCGTGGGCGGCGTCCTCGAGCAAGATCAGCCCTTTCTCCTTTGCGAAATCGGAGATCCGGTCCATCTCGCACGGGAGCCCCCAGGAATGCATCGTACAGATCGCTCGCGTCCGTTTCGTCAGTTTCCGCTTCGCGTCTTCCAGATCGAAACAGGCCGTTTGCGGGTCGATGTCGATGAAAATCGGCACGTAGCCGAAGAAACGCATAGCCAGGCTGGTCGCAAAGAAGGTGTAGGAGGGTACCATGATCTCGCTGCCGGGCGGAAGGTCGAGCGCGGAATACATGCTGGTGAGCGCGCTGGTGCCGTTCATATGAGCTTTCACGAACGGCGACTTCGTGTATTCCTGCCACTCCTTCTCGAAAATCGGGAGCTCTTCATAGAACTTCCCGCTATCGATGAGGTCGTGGAGAGCTTTCTTCTCAGCCGGTCCGTAGCGCGGCCACTTCGTGAGAGCCGACTGTTGGGAGGCCGGGAAGGAAACGGATTTCGGGCCTCCATCCAGCGCCAGCGCCTCCGGCGCCCGCGCGGAGAGTGTGCCGCCGGCGGCGCCAAAACCCGCGAGAGCCGCACCGCCCGCCTGAACGAATGACCGGCGGGTCTGCCCCGCGTTCTTCTCCAGCTTCTTTTCGGACATGGAATTCTCCTTCGAATAGAGTCTACTCGATCAACAGCGCCCGGATGGCCGCCTTGAGCCGTGCCTCCGTGCCCGGTCCTGCGTTGGAGGCGCTGGGCTCGTACCCGCCCTCCTGGAACGCCTGGTCCGTGCACAGGTATCCGGGCTGGATGTCGCCATAGCCGGCGACGGCCACGAACCGTCCGGCCGCCTGTTTGACGGCATAGTTCTGAAACTCGAGCATCGGTTCGCCGGGCAGAAACAGCGCCGCGGCCTTCCCGATTTCGAGCAGATTCACCTCCAGCGGACGCTTCCGATCGGCGAACGCCGCCACCAGCGCCGCCCGATACAATTGCTCACCGGAGTGGGACGCGGCCTCCTGCAGCACCTCTCGTGCTGCCTCCGCCGGCTTCGGCGTCAATACCAGTTCCCTTCGCCGCCAGCGCAACTTGCCCGCCGGGGAGAATCGCGTTGCCGAAGCGGAAGCGGCCATGCCCTGCTTCAGCCTCGCGGCCAGTTGCTCCCGCGACTCCGGCGTCCCGTCGTTGTACTTCCCCACCGTCACATCGCCGGAACAGCCCGTGAAATAGATCTGGAACACCCCTTCTTCCCGTTCCATCGCCTCGCGGGCTGCTTCAGCGAAATCGCCCGTAACCCGTCCATCGCAACAGAACGTCTGGGGATGCGTCGCATAGAAGTGAATTCGTGCGAGCGGCTTTCCGCGGCGCGCCAGCGTGATCGTTCGGAGCTTCGGGTCGATCGGTCCTTCGGGCAGCGCGGCGAGCTTCGGGTCCTTGCCGCCCCCGCTGAAGCGTGTGATGAGTTTGCCATCGTCTCCGAATAGGCGGCGGGCGGACGCAACGCGATCCACGGCGCTCTCCGAAATGCCGGCCGAATCGAACGGTTCTAGTCTCCTGGTCGCCTCGGCCGCGGCTCGCGCAATCCTGTCTGTCAGTTCCTCGAGGTACCGGCCCGTCATCAATCCCGCCGGCCGTCCGAGGCGCGAC